>DATBBD010000672.1:0-3027 GCA_036271175.1 Polyangiaceae bacterium
GTTCGTCACGGTTTTCGCGGTGAGGTCGAGGGCGCGGATGGCGTGATTTCCGGCGTCGGCGACGTAGAGCGTTCCGGCGACGAACGCGAGCCCCTGAGGATTGAAGAGCTCCGCGTCGTTCGCCGAGCCATCTTGGTACCCGGCAACGCCGGAGCCGAAGACGTCACCGACGACCCCTTCGGACTGCATCACGACGACGCGGTGATGCGACGAGTCGGCAATCGCGACGCGCCCATCGGGGAGCGCGAGCACGCCACCCGGAAAGAGCAGCGGCGTGCTCGACGTCGCGTTCGGATTGGTAAGGTAGCTCACCGGCGCGGCGGCCACCCCCTGACAAGCCGCCTGGTCGAGCAGTCCTTCGATGCGCGTCGCGGCGGTCGACGCCGAATACTCCCCGGACTGGAAGTATCGTAGCTTCCCCTGCGCATCGATGATCACCGCCGTCGGCCAGGCGCTGACCTTGTACGCGTTCCAGATCGAAAGCGCGCTGTCGACGACGACCGGATGGCGAATGTCGTATTGCTCGATGGCGAGCTCGATGTCGTTCGCGTCTTGTTCGCCCACGAACTTCGCCGAGTGAACGCCGATCACGACGAACGGACGCCTCGCGAACCGGTCCTCGAGCTCGGCCAAGACCGGCATTTCGTGGAGACAGTTCACGCAGCCGTAGGTCCAAAAATCGAGGAGAACGACTTGCCCCTTCAATCGCGCGAGCGTCCAGGGCGCGTCGGTATTGAGCCAGGCGACCCCGCCTTTGAGCTCCGGCGCGTTCACCAGGTTCTTCGGCTCGCTCACGCAGGTCGTCGCGGCGCTGCCTCGAGGATTCGAGGTCGTCCCGTCGTCGCAGGCTGCAGTGAACGATGCGAACAGCGCGAACGTCGCGACGCGTGCGGGCAGCGTCCACGGCGAGCGACGGGTCGCTCTCGCGAGATGACGGCGACGCGCTCGCTCCACGGTCGACACGGTTACTCCGTCGCGATCGGACGCACGGCGACCCACGTCAGGTAGAGCAGTCCGCTGCCAGGGTCGGGCTCGATCGCCGCGCCGTCGGCCGAGACGCTGCCCGTCGCGACGCGCGTGAAGACGGCCGGGGCGATCCACTCGGGATGCAGGTACGTCCCGAGTGCCAAGAACTCGACCCGTGTGCCCGGCGCGAGGTGGACCATGTTGTCGAGCGTCACTCGCGACGGCACCACGGCGCCTGCAGGGTCGAGCCCGTACGACTCGAAGGGTCCGAGCGCGACGAGCACGCTGGCGTCCGCGGGTGCGAAGCGGCCCATGATGGTCGGGTCGACCGCGACGGCGCGAAATTCGGACCCAGCAGTGCCTGCGGCGCTGTCTTCGAACTCGAGCTTCGTCGTGATGCCTGCGTCGACGGAGAGCGTCGCGGGCCCCGACGTCAGGGTTTGCGGCGACGCGCCCGTCAGATCGATCGGCGCGCCGTCGTGGGGCATCGAGATGATGCGCAGATCGCCGAGGTCGATCGCGGGGGCGCTGGCGACGGTGGGCAACGCAAAATAGAACCCCGCGACGTAAGGCCTACCGTGCGGCAGAGCCGAAAACTCGGGCAGGTCGATGCTGCTGCCGATATGCACCGTAAAGGTTCCGTCGGCGACGGTTTGGGAGAGGTAGCAAACCGGGCCGCACACCGAGGCACCGAAACCGGCCGCGGGCGGCGTGCCGCTTTCATCGAGGAAACGCCCGGAAACGTCGGTGACGAGCACGCCGCCGTCGACGGCTCCAGGGTCCGGCGAACCGAACCCCGGCAACGCCGCGTCGGCGACGTCAGACTTCGACGCGGCAGCCGGCGCTGCGTTGCCGCAGGCGACGGCCAACGACGCGAGCGTGAGCACGAACCAGTGAAGCGACTTCATGGGGCGAGCGAGATGCGGCGCGCTCTCGAAATGAGAGCCGAGGCGCTCCCGCGATGGATTGTCGATCTTTGTACGATCGCCGGAGACAATAAATGACGAGCCGGTGCGCTTTTCTCGCGGAAACGCGGACGACTTCGTAACCCAGCTCGTGCGACGCGGCGCGCATGGGGAGTGTTGCCTCACCTTCGCTTTCGAGCTCGGACGTCTGTCCAGTCGGAGGGTCGATCGCGTCGGCGTTACTGCGAATCGATGACGAGCCCTGCGACGATGTGTCGCACCCGTTCGCGCCGATGCGAACGGAACGGCCCGTGACAGCGCGGGGAGCTCGGGCGTATAGAACGGGTCATGTCGAAACCAGTGATTCGTTTCGTCGCCGGCGTGCTGTTCGTCTTGCCCGTGGCGTTCGCGTCGGCATGTTCGAGCAGCTCGAGCACCGGAAAGGCGATGGACGCGGGCGGCTCGATGCAGATGGGCGCGGATCTCCCGTTTTGCACGCTCGGCACCGCGTGCAAGGCGATCGCGAAGGCTTGCATGCCGAAGGACACCGGCGCTGCGGGGACCGTTCACAACTGTCATCTGACGGGAATGGGTTCGGGCGTCGAATCGATGTGCGAGCAACAGCTCGACGGCTGCGTCTCGGCGTGCAACGCGGCCCCGGGCTTCGGCGACGCGGCCGCGGCCGGGTTCGCTTCGGTGTTTGCGTGCGACGGCGGCTCGTGAACGGCGCCGTTACTGTTGCTGCGCGACGGTGAAGCCGGGGCTCGTGGCGCGGTCGGTGACCGACCCGGAGATGGTGAGCTTCAGCTCCCATTCGCCGGGCATGCTCGGCGAAAGATCCTCGACGAGATAAACGCCTGCGCCCTGCTCCACGACCTTCGTGGCGACGGGCGTGCCGTGGCCCATGACGGGCATCCACGGCAGCGCAGCGACGGTGAGGCCCGTAACCGGCTGGCCGTTTGCGTCCGTGATCATGAGCTGCGCTTCACTGCCCGGTCCGACATAAGGCGGTTGAGCCGGCATGGTCCTCAGCGCGACGGTGACTGCCTTGGTGGTCGAGGCGAACGTCGCCAGTGGAGCCGCCGGAAAGCGCGGCGCCGCGTCCGCACCGCTGTCCGTAGACGTCGACCCACCGGTCGCGGTGGCGCCCATCGAC
>DATBBD010000673.1:0-1609 GCA_036271175.1 Polyangiaceae bacterium
GGCTTCGAACGGCAGCACGTACCTGAGGTAGTCCGCGGGACGATCGGGACGTCTCGCAATCCGACCCTCGGCGTCGGCGGGGGCGCGCGGGGCGAGCGCGACGCGTCGGGGCACGGGGATGCACACGCCTTCGTCGGGGAGCGTGCCTGCGGGACACAGCGCCGCGCGCGCCGACGGGGCGGCCCCGACGGGCCTCGTGCGGTCCGGTGTCGCCGCGCGCCGAGCGTGCCTGCCGAGCGCGGCCAGCGCGAGAATCGACGCGGCGATGGCGGCTCCGAGCGCAGGCTTCACGACGCCGGAGCTTACAGCGGACGCGACGCGACGCGACGTTGCGCCCCCCCGATGACGCGCCGAGGACGCCGATTGCCGTAGAGGATGGCGCGCCGCGTTGCCCGATGGGCGATGTCACGGGTCTCGGCGTCGTTCTCCGGCGCGGAGACCGGTCCGCTCTGGCAGAGTAAGTCGCCGTCATGATGGAGACCCCCGAGGAGTTTCGCGCGAGCAGTTTTCCGCGCCCCAAGATGCTGGGGCTCAAGCTGACGCCGGCCGAGGTCGCCATTTTGGAGACGTTCGTCGTCCCTCGCTACCTCGAGAAATTCGGGGAGGCCGCCCTGAACATGCTGCTCTTCGGAGGGCCGGCACGCATCGCGCACTTCGGCTGCCGCAGCGGCTACCTCGACCGCGAGCTCATCGAGTCGGCGGAAGGGTCGTCGCTCGTCGGCGTGGACGCCTCGCTCGCGGCGCTCGAGCTCGCCCGGAACAAGGCCGTGGGCCTCAAGGACGCTTCGCTCGAATATCACGTCGGATCGGGCTACCCGACCGAGCTCGAAGACGAGGCGTTTTCGCACGCGTTGTCGCTTCACCCTATCGGGGCCGAGCGCGATCGGCTCGATTTATTCCGCGAGATGGAGCGCGTGCTCTATGCCGGAGGGCAAGCGTTGGTCTCGCTGCCGCTTCGCGGTTCGTTTCAAGAAATCGGCGATCTTTTTCGAGAATACGCGCTCAAATCGGACCAGGCCGAGTTCGGGCGGGCGACCGAGGGGGCGATGCTGAGCCGGCCGACCCTGGAGTCGCTCTCCGAGGAGCTCGAGGCCGTCGGGTTCGACGACATCGACGTGGACGTTCGACAAGTGAGCTTGTCGTTCGAGCACGCGCGGTCCGTCACCGACGATCCGGTGATGCGTTTGCTGGTGCTCCCGGAGTTCCAGGCCTTCATGGGGATTCCGGACTTCGACGGCGCGCTTCAGTACCTGACCGAGGCGATCGCCAAGTACTGGTCGCATCGCGAGTTCGATCTTGGGATCGTCATCGGGACGGCGAGCGCGAGAAAAGTCTGAGCGCGCCTCACTTCGCCGGCGTGTGCAACCGATATACGTTGCAGCGTGCGCCCGGCACGACACGCTCCGGCCGGAGCTGCTCGACGATCGACGGCTCGCGCAGGAGCGCGTCGAAATCGGCGTACGAAAAGCTACGGTCGACCATCAGCCATCGAGCGCCGTAGTGACGTGCCACGGTGACGAACGCTGCGGCGCCGTTGGTCGGCGCGTTCACCGATGGGCGCTCCGCCGCCCACGACACGAGCCACGGGTTCGACGAAATGACGACCGCG
>DATBBD010000674.1:0-2078 GCA_036271175.1 Polyangiaceae bacterium
TGCAGCAGCGAGACCGTCCGGGAGCCCGAAGAGATCCGAATCGCGGAGCTCGATGCGATCGGCCCAGACCGTCGCTCCCTCGCGTTCGTCCGTGACGCGGAGATGGAGACGCGCGCGAGAACCCTCGCGCTGAACGCTGCCCGCGACGACGTACCGCGCGACGAGACCGCCTTCGTTGGCCGCGCCCGAGAGTACCGGTAGAGAACCATGACGAGCGAGTCGTCGTGCGAGCTCCACGGAGACCCATCGGCCGAGCTCGGCATCGCCTTCGAACGGTGCGACGGCGACGGCGAATGACGAAAGCGGCGCGTAGTCAGGTCGCGCCTGCGCGTGTCGTAGCGTACGCACGACCAGGGCTTCGCCGACGAAGCGAAAACCGCGCCGGTGCACCGTGCGAATCGACCCCGTCCGCTGTCCGTCTTCGCCGAGCGCGCGGCGCACCTCACGAATGCACTGCGAGAGCGAGTTTTCCGAGACGGCGCTCCCGTTCCACACGCGCGCGAGCAGCTCCCCCTTGGTGACGACCCGATGTCGTTCCTCGAGCAGGAGCTTCAGCGCGTCCAACGCCTGCGGCCGCAGCGCGACCGTCTCGTTGCGAAAAAAGAGACGAAAGATATCGGTGTCTAGAACGAAGTCGCCGAACCGGTATTGCATCGCGATCGATGTCGTTTCCCGGATTCGCTTACGGAGCGGGAGCGCCCCTGGATTTCGTTTCGCGTGGTCGACGGAGCCGAGTGCAGGGCATGACAACGGCGCGCCCGCGGTTGCGCTGGCGGCTCGGGCGCCGTTCGTGTGACATTTGCTTGTCGTTCACGTGACAAATGCCTTCCAATCGCGAAGAATGGGCGGCTTACTGGAGGACGCGCTGACGTGAGTGATTCGAAGAAGGTTTGGACGTGGTGGACCTGCCTGCGGGCTATCGCGGTGTTCAATGTGTGGGTCTGGGCGGTGACGTGTCTGCCGTTCGTCGGCGCTGCCGGCGACGCGCGTTGGCAGGTCGCATTGTCCGGCATCTTCGTCGCCGTATGCGCGTTCCGATCTTGGCTGCCGCGCATCGATCTCGAGCGCTACTGCCTCGTCGATAGCCCGCTCTCGAGCATGTTCCTCGGCCGCAGCGCCGCGACGGTCGCGGAAATCTGCTTCGCCGCGCAAGTCGCGTTGTGCCTGCGTCACCTCGGCGTGGTCGCCGGGGTTCCGTGGATCGTCACCGCATCGCACTTCGTCGTGCCGCCTTTGGTGCTCGCGCAGTGCTTCTGTTGGTACAGCGTGCTCACACTCAATCACCTCGGCCATGCGATCGAGGAATCGTTGTGGACCGCGACGATGGCGCTCGTCGGCGTGTGCGTGATCGTCGCGGCAAGGCACGTCGACGGACACCTGTTCTGGTTCGCTTCCGGCGCCGCCGTGCTCGCGCTCGGCTTCGTCGCCTTCATGACGCTCGTCGACGTCCCGATGTACATCACCCGCTGGCGTGAAGGGCGTCGCGAGCAGCGCGCGTCCCTGAGCATGCGCGCGGGAGTGCGGGACGCATTGAGCCGTCGCGTCGCGACCAAAGACTGGTCGGTGTGGCGTCCGGAGATCGCGTGGCTCACGGGTTACTTCAGCGTCGCGGTTTGGCTCAGCGTCTCGCTCGTCCACTTCTCGCTGCGGTAGTCACGGGCGAGGCGGCGGGCGCCGCTCGGTCGGCGACTGGTTACGCCAACGTCGAGCACTGGCGGCGAACACTGCGCCGGCGAGGAAGTAGAGCCAACCCTCCGTGTCGTGTGCGCCGCGTGTGAGTGCGCATCCGCTGCCGGCGCTCGCCGGCGAGGTTCGCTTTTCGTCGGTGGTGCCGGCGTCGGAGACGGACGGAGCGGGGTTAGACGGTCCCGAGGTCGCCGGGCCCGCACCGGCGGCGAAGATAGGTCCGAATCCGCCGTTCGAGAGATCCTGGTTCGGCGCCGTGCACTGTTTGGTGCAGGGTCCGCTCGTTACTCCTGAATCGCCGCCGGCGGGGGCGAACGCGCCTCCGCTTTCTGACGGACACTCGCAAGTCCACGTCGATGGGCAATCCGACTCGAGGATGCACGACGTCGACG
>DATBBD010000675.1:0-10380 GCA_036271175.1 Polyangiaceae bacterium
CGACGACAAGTCTGGCAGCGAGTAGAGCGGCCAGGAGCCGCCTCTCAGCGGGGTGTTCGAAAAACACCCCGTCGAGAGGCGGACGGACGGGCACATGAACGACCGGATCAGGCTTCCTCGGCGAATGCAGGATCCGGTCGCTCCGTCGATGCGGCGCGGTGCGGGAGCGAACTCGGAACATGATCTCCGATAGCCCCATGCCGCCGAGCGGCTCCGGATGGACTCGGGACCGCGTCGTGTTTCTGACGGTCAGCGGCGTCGCCGTCCTGGTGCTGCTGTTCTTCACGTCCGAGGTGCTGTTGCCGTTCATGCTCGCGGGCATCACGGCGTACGTGCTCGCCCCGGCGGTTGCGCTCTGCGAGCGCATGAAGATCCCGCGCGCGCTCTCGATCCTGCTCGTCTACGCGGTGACGCTCGGCGCGCTCTACGGCCTGATCGCCGCGATCGCCCCGCGCATCTTCACGGAAGCGACGAACCTCATCGGGGAAGCGCCGTCGATGATGCGACGCCTCGTGGCCGAAGGCGCGCCCGCCCTCGAACGTCGTGCCCGCGACGTCTTCGACGAGGTCGGCGAACCCCCGGCGGAGCCCGCGGAAACCGCGCCTGCGCTGAAGATCGTGCGCGAGAACGACGGCTCATTTTCGGTTCGCCTCGGCGCCGGCGTCGACGTCGTTCAGGACGGCCCGAAGCTGTGGCGGCTCAGGCCGGTCCACCATCGGGAAGAGTCGTTCAGCATTGCCGCGATGGTGAGCGAAGCCATCGCCGACACCGCCGGTTACATTCGCCGCAACGCGCTCGAGCTCCTGAAGATCGGTCAGGTCGTCGTCGTGAAGCTCACGCGCGGCATCTTCCTGATGTTCATGACGCTGATGGTCGCCGCGTACCTGATGTACACGCGCGAGGCGATCATCGATTTTTTCAGGTCGCTCGTGCCGATGCGATCGAGACTCGGGTTCGACCGATTGCTCTTCCGGATCGATCGCGGGTTCTCCGGGGTCGTGCGCGGACAGCTCATCATCATGGTGCTGAACGGCATCCTCTCGGCGATCGGGTTCTGGCTCTTCGGGCTCAAGTACTGGCCGATCCTCGCGCTCGTTGCGTCGATGATGAGCATCGTGCCGGTTTTCGGGTCCATCCTCAGCAGCATCCCGGTCGTCCTCATCGGGCTCACCCAGAATTTCTGGACCGCGCTCTGGGTTCTCCTCTGGGTCATCGGGATCCATCAGGTCGAGGCGAACCTGCTGAACCCGAAGATCATCGGCGTTGCCGCCAAGCTGCACCCGGTGCTCGTGATTTTCTCGCTCCTGGTCGGCGAGCATTTCTACGGCCTGTGGGGCGCCCTCCTCGCCGTGCCGACGCTGTCGCTCGCCCAGAGCATCTTCAACCACTTCCGCTTCGAATCGCTGCCGGACGCCCCGCCGGATAGCGTCATTCTGCAGGCCACCCGCGCCCGGACGCCCGCTCCCACGTCCGCCCCGCGAACACCGGTCTCCGATTAGGGCGCCTTTCGGGGGACGTCCGCGGAGGATTAGCGCGGCGCCCTCTTCTCTGCCTGGCTCAGCGGCGCTATCACGGCCTCGATGGCAAATCCGTCGGCCGGCAGGGCGAAAAAGCGAGCCTCGAAGGGCCCCATCGTCGAGCGCATGGAGCCGCCCGATCCCTTCAGCCGGAAGAACATCCGGCAGATGGCGATCCGCCTCGGGTTGCCGCTCGCCGCGGTGTGGATCCTCGGCGGGTGCATCGCCGCCATCAGCCAGTCGAAGACGACGATGGGTTTCGCGCTCGGCATTCCCGGGGTGATCACCATCGCTTTGGCCGGGCTCGTGATCTGGGCGGTCCGACAAGCGAAGAAAGCCAAGGGCGTCGCCGGCATCTTGTCGAAGGTCGAGACCGCCGCCGATCGCAAGGCCGCCCTCGAAGAGATCGACCAGAACTATGGGAAGAAAGATCCCGCTGCCATTTTCGCGAAGGCGCAGCTCCTCATGCAGGAAGATCCGCGAAAGGCGCTCGAGGTGCTCGAGCAGATCGACCTCGGGAAGGTGCTCGGCCCCGTCGCTGACGAGGCGAGGGGACAGCGCGCGATGATTCATCTCCTGCTCGGCGAAGTGACGCCCGCGCGCGACCTCGCGGACGGCATCGAGCTGTCGCGGCAGCAAGATCCGAAGGCACGCGCGATGATGGCCGGCGTGATCGCCGAAGCCTGGGCGCGCACCGGTCAAGCGAAGAAAGCGTCGGAGACCATCGAGCTCTTCAACGTGGACGATCCGGAGTACGCCCAGATCGTCGCGCAGCTGCATCGCGCGCGCGCCTACGTGTACGCCGCGACCGGCGACGTGAAGCAGATGCGCCGCGCGTTGAAGAAGCTCGGCGACCAAGACGCGCGACTCCTCGCGGGATTCATGAGCAAGCGAACGCATCCGCTGTTGCAAAAAGAAGCGAAGAAGCTGCTCGAGCAATCCGGGCAGGTGCCGCGGAAGATGATGGTGCAGCGACGGTGATCGCGCCAAGGCTCGCTCGCTGCGAGCACGAGCGAGCGGGTCGAACAAAGGGGCGAGCAGACAGCAGCGGTCGCCGTCGGGCTACGGCGAGTGTCGGGCTCAACTTGGCGGAGGGGATGTATTCCGTCACTTCGAGCCGAGTGCCGCCGCATAGTCGGCTCGCTCGTGCGCCTCGTCGAGCATTGCAACTAAGCCGGGTCTCTCGTCCGCATATTGGCTGCGGCCCCCCAACGGGATTTCGAGCGACTCGCTGAGTGGGTCGGTTGCAAAGACCGCGGGTCGAGATGACCGGGTGAGGCCCGGAAGCGTAGATTGCTACGCTGAGGACCGAGAGCGGTCAGATCGGCGCGTGCTCGAAGCAAACGACCCGCTCAGCGATTGACGACCGTCGCTTGTCCGACGGTCTTGATCGTGATTTCGGGCAATAGCTCGGTGAACGCGACGACGCGTACCCTCGGCAAGTCCGTCTCGAGGAGCTTTCTGACGAATCTTCGGATGTCGGGGCGCGTGAGGATGACGGGGGACCAGTCGGTGTTGTCGGCGAGGGCGCGCTCGACGGCGCGCTCGACGGCGGCGACGATGTCGCGGGAAGCAGCGGGCGAGAGTGCGAGCGTCGTCCCGGTCGCGGCGCGGGTGATCGCGCCGCGGACGGCTTCTTCGACGTGATGGTCGAGGAGCACGACGGCGAGCTCGGAGGTGCCGCGGGTCAAGTCGTACGTGAGCGCGCGACGAAATTCCCCTCTGACGTGCTCGGCGAGGAGCGCGCCGTCGCGCTCGCCCGCGGGGACACGCGACAGGGCTTCGAGCACGCCGCCGAGATCGCGCACGCCGACGTTTTCGTCGACGAGGCGCCGGAGCACGTCGGCGACGGTGGCGACGTCGACCGTCTTGGGCACGACTTGTTTGACGGTCGCGGGCGAGCGCCGTTCGAGACGATCGAGGAGCGTCTTGGTCTCGGCGATACCGAGGAAATCCGCGGCGCGATCGAGGAGCAGCTCCGCGGCGCGGTCTTCGACCCAAGTGGCCACTTCGCTGGCCGGGACGTCGCTCGGGACGGCGATGACCCGAGCCGGTACTTCGTGGATCGACAACACGACGTGGCGATCGGGGAGCGACGACTCGGCGGTCATCGGACAGGGCGGGAGCTCGACGCCGCGCTCCTCGAACACGCGACGGCGGAGCCGCTCCGCGAGGCCGTGTCTTTGACTCGCTCCGCCGAGCACGGCGCCCAAATCCAAGCTGTACTCGAGCTCCCAGGGCACGACGAGCGAGACGAATGCCGGATCGTCGTCCGCTGCGGCGCCTCCGCCTTCCGCGCGGCGCCGGCCCTTGCCGAATCGCCAGACGGCGACGAGCGCCGCGCCGATGACGACGAACGGAGCCGCCGGAAGGCCGGGAACGACGGCGAGGCCGAGCGCGAGCACGCCCGCGATACCGAGCGCGCGCGGCGACGCGAGCAATTCCGCGCCGAGCTCGTCGGCGAGCGCAGTGCCCGGTTCGTCGCTGGCGACGCGCGTGACGAGCAAGCCCGCGGCGGTCGCGAGGAGGAGCGCGGGGATTTGCGTGACGAGGCCGTCGCCGATCGTGAGCAAGCCGTAACGGCGGAGGGCCGTCGCGAAATCGAGGCCGTGCTGGCCGACGCCTACCGCGACGCCGCCGACGAGGTTCACGACCGCGATGAGGAGCGACGCGACGACGTCGCCTTTCACGAATTTCACGGCGCCGTCCATGGCGCCGTAAAAACGACTTTCGCGCTCGAGGGTGCGGCGGCGACGGCGCGCTTCGTCGGCGTCGATGGTGCCGGCGCGGATTTCGGCGTCGATCGCGAGCTGTTTGCCGGGAAGCGCGTCGAGCGTGAAGCGCGCGCCGACTTCGGCGACGCGTTCGCTGCCCTTCGCGACGACCACGAACTGGATGATCGTCAGGATGAGGAACACGACGGCGCCCACGACGAAGTTTCCCCGCACGACGAACTCGCCGAACGAACGGATGACGGCGCCCGCGTTGGCCTGGAGCAGGATGAGGCGCGTCGAGGAGACGTTCAGCGCGATGCGCACCAGGGTCGTGATGAGCAAGAGCGTCGGGAACGTTGCGAGCTCGAGCGCGTTCGAGACGTAGAGCGTGACGAGCACGATCGCGACGGACACGGTGAGGTTCGCCGCGAGCAAGACGTCGAGGAGCCAGGTCGGCAGCGGGACGACCATCAACGTCACGATGGAGATGACGAGGACGGCGAGCGCGAGGTCGGCACCGCCGAGCCGCATCGAACGCGGAGAAGTGAGGGTCGAAGGGCTGGCCATGTTCAGCTCGGAGACGTGAAGAGGACGAGGACGCCGGTATAGAGCTGCATTGTGGGCCTGCCGAAGTGCGGCGCGACTTCGAACGAGGACGCCATGCCGGCGAACGGAACGCCGGGAAACCGCGCTTTGAGGATCTTCGTGTCGACGTCGTGCGCGCCGTAGAGCCCGGTGCCGCGGCCCGCGCAGTCGATGTAAACGCCGAACCGTGGCGCGGCGCCGGCGATGTCGCGCTCGATTTCGCGCGTAACGGCCTCGAGGTCGTCGCGCGCGGCGCGCGGATCGCGGACGGCGAACGCGATGCGCATGCCTTCGCGAATTTCGTCGGAGATGACGAGCGCGCGTCGATCGGGATCGACTCCCTGGATCCCGCGGACGATCAGCGCGGGGCGTCCGCCTTCCGTCGTGCTCGATTCGCTGTCCTCGGCGAGAACCACGAAGACGAGCGGGCGCTCGGCGAGTCGTTCGCCGAGGGACGCCAGCACGTCGAGCGCCGGCTGTCCGTCGATCTCGGCGAGCAAGGCGCCCCGGCAGGACGTGATCGGCCGCAATGGCCCGAGGAGCCGCGCCGAGTGCGACGTCCGAATCACCGGCGCCGCCAGGCCGCGAAGGATCACGGCGATCGAGCCGGTCATCAGGCGACCGCCGGGCTCGATGCCGACCGCGCCGAGATCGCCGACCGTGCCGGCGCCGAAGACGTGACGCGTGCCGCGAAGATCGCGCAGTGCGGCAAGCGCGGACGGCCCCAAGCCGTCCGGCTTCAAGAAGGTGATCACCGTCGGCGAGCTCGAGCCCGTGCGATCGCCGAGGAGCCGCGCGAGCGACTCACCGACGTCCTCGTTTTCGCCGCTCGACAGCTCGATGAGCTCGGTGCGACCTCCGGCCCAGACGATGCCCGCGGCCGCGGACTGATCTTCGATCTCACGCCGTTCGGTGAGCACGCCGCCCCCCGCGACGACCGCGACGGGGACCGACAGGCGCATGGACGCGATGTAGGTGCCGAGCGCTCCGAGCTCGGTCACGAGATTGCCGCTCACGAAGACGAGCGCGCCAGCCGGAGAACGAACTTGCGAAAGGGCCTGGCCGAGCGAACTGCCGACTCGTTCGGGGCTGCTGGTCTTTATCTCCCAGCTCCAGGCGCTCGTTCCCATGCGCCCTCGGAAGTTACATCACTAAGGAACGGGCGGCGACGGCCTCGCGAAACCGTCGCCAAAACCCGTGCGGTGACGTAGCCTACGGTTGGGCATGAGTGTAGACGGGCTCGTCATTCGATCTCACGGCGGCTCCGATGTCGGGCGCCGACGGCAGGCCAACGAGGACGCCTTCCTGTGCGACGACGACCTCGGCCTCTGGGTCGTCGCCGACGGCATGGGCGGTCACGCCGCCGGCGAGGTCGCCAGTCAGGAAGCGATCGACACCGTTTACGGCATGGTGAAGCGAGGCAAAGCCCGCCTCGGCACCGACCGGGGAGAAACGGACGCCCACGTCCGCGCCGCCGTGCGCCTCCTCGAAGGCTCGGTCCAGGCCGCGACGTACATGGTCTACGCGATGAGCGAGCTCGACTCCCGCAAGAGCGGCATGGGCACGACCATCAGCGCGATGATGAGCATCAAGAACTTCTGCATTACCGCGCAAGTCGGCGACAGCCGCATCTATCGAATCCGCCGTGATTCGGCGGAACAGCTCACGGAAGATCACACCCTGATCAACTGGCAGCTGAAGCAGGGCATCATCACCGAAGAAGAAGCCAAGCACAGCAAGCACAAGAACGTGATCACGCGCGCCGTGGGCAATCGAGACTACGTTCAAGTCGACACGCAAATAGTGGAACTTGCAGAGGGAGATTCGTTCTTGCTCTGTTCTGACGGGCTCCACGGCTATCTCCGCCAGGACGAGATCCCGTCGCTCACTTCCGGGGGCGGCCAGCCGTCGGTGCGACGCCTCATCGACCTCGCGAACAGCCGCGGCGGCAAGGACAACATCACCGCCGTCCTGGTCGAAGTGCAGCAACCGCTCGAGTGATCGCGCGGCCGTTTCTTGGCCGACCGGACCGATGTTCGGTACCGATTAGCGGATGAGCTCCGCGAAGATCGGCGTCGTGATGGGCGGGTTACACGAGCGCGAGCGCTCGCTAGACGCGGGTGAATCGGTGCTGCGCGCGCTCCTCGACGAGGGACGCGACGCGGTTCCCGTCGTGCTCGACCGCGGCTTCGATGCTGCCCGAACCCTCCAGACGTCGACGATCGACGTCGCGTTTCTCGCCTTACAGGGCCGAGCCGACGCGGGCGGCTCCGTTCAGGGACTTCTCGAAGTAATGGGGGTTCCCTTCACGGGCTCGAGCGTCCTGGCGACGGCGCTCGCGGCCGATCAGCTCAAGATGAAGGAGCTGTTCCGTCTCCACAATCTCCCGACGCCGCCCTACTACGTCTGCGAGCGCAGCGAGGCCGACGCTCTCCGCGACGTTCACGGCTCGTTCGGATTTCCGGTCGTCGTCAAACCGCGACGAACCGGCGCGGCAGCGCCGGCAAAAGCCGAGAACTTCGGTGAGCTTGCGACGGCAGTCGCGCGCGCTCACGACTGCGACGGTTCGGCGATCGTCGAGCGATTCGTCGCGGCGACGGAGGTCCACGTGGGGCTCTTTCAAGGGCGCGTCCTCGGCGCCATCGAAGCCGCGCCGGGCCGGCTCTCGCCGACGCGCTATCGCGGGCTCATGAACCTCGGTGAGCGCGCGGCCGAAGCCCTCGACGCCTCGTCCGCGGTGCTGGTCGACGTGCTCGTCACCGAGGGACAAAACGAATACGTCCTCGGCGTTCACACCTTGCCGGATCTCCACCCCGACGGCGTGTTCGCTCGCATCGCCAAGGCCGCGGGCTTCGGGTTTCCGGCCCTCTGCGCCGCCATCGCCGACTCCGCGCGCCTCCACGCCGCCGAGAGCGCCCCCCAAAAAATCGTCAAAGCGATCGCCGCTCCGGCCCTCGACGAAACGCGGACCGCGCAGGTCGCCTGAGCGATCGTCAGTTCGCGCCGGCGTTCGTGGCGTCGATGTCGAGGCCAGCGATGGCCGCCGAGTCGCGATACTGCCGGAGCGTCGCGACCAGGGCTTCGCGCGCCGCCCAGGGGAGCACGTTGCCCCGAGGCGTCTCGTATTCGAGAAACAAATTGTCGTCGGTCGAAACGAGGTCAGCGCGGCGCGTGCCGGCTTCGCGCGCCGAGTCGTCGAGGAAATGATCGAGCCCCTCGTCCATCGCGAGGATGTCGTTGGTGAGCGCCTCGAGCGGGCGCCCGTTCGGCAGCGTCTCTCCGACGACCGGATCCGCCGTGTACTTGCTCGCGCGGCTCCGCGACCACCGGAGTGGACGATTCGACGCGACGAGGATGCCCTGGCCGCCTCCGTAGAAGAGCGCCACGTGCTCGAATTCACCTCTGAGAGTGTTTACCAAGGCCGCGAAAACAGACGGGTAAACGTGATGAAGCTGCACCCATTGCTGGAACACGCCGTCGTCGTCGAGGTGCGCGCGGACCATACGGTAGTACTCGCGGCTGTAGAGGCTCGCGGCCCCGGCGAACCACACGCTCGACAGCTCCATGCTGATGAGCTGGTAGCGGCCGTCGTGGACGAGCAAGTAGTTCCGCGCGTCGTCGAGCGTCACGTGCACCCGCGGGTCGTCGAGGACGTGCCGGTTCGGCGTCGAAAAATAAGTGCCCGACGCTTCGAGGATGGCCGGCGATATTTCGACGACGTCGAGCTCCTTCCACGGATACGTCGCGAGGCTGCCGAGCGTCGTCCCGGTCCCGAACCCGATGATGAGCGCCTTGTCGAAGTCCTTCACGAACAGGCACGGGTAGTGCGCGAAGTACCGCTGCGCGTTCAGCTCCCAGCCGTCGTTGCCCTGGAATTTGCCGTTCGTGTACAGCGTGTGCACGCCGTCGCGCACCGTGACCGTCGTGATCCCGCCGTGCACGTCCTCGCGGACGTGGAGCAGATCCGCCTTCGTCGCGCTGGTATCGAAGTACACGTTGGTGCCCGACGTGAGCCGCTCGATGTCCCACCCGGGCGCGATCAACCCGACGGCGAGGGCAGCCGCCGCAAATCCGAGCGGCAATCGCGCCCGTGCGCAATCGGCGCGAAGCGCCGTCATCGCCGAAAGTGCGGCAAGCCCAAACGCGACGGCCAGGATCGAGCGCTCCGAGCCCAACTTCGGTAAGACCACGTAGCCCGCGGCCATCGCGCCCACGACCGCGCCGACGGTGTTCAACGCCGTGAAGCGCCCGACCCAGCGCCCGAGATCCGGACGCTCCGCGGCGCGATTCAGAATGAGCGGGAAGGTGAGTCCCATCAGCGTCGTCGGCACCGCGAGGATCCCGAAGGCGACCAGCGCGCGCATCGCTTCGCGCCCTTCGAACGTCGTCACGTAATCGCCGAGCCCCCCGAACGCGAGCGGCAAGCGATCCCAGAGCGGCAACGTCGCGGTGAGCGCCAGCGCCTGAAGCCCGAGACTCGTCGCCAGCGCGCGCGCGCCGAACCGCTCCGCAAACCGCGGCGCGATCGTCGCCCCCACGAAGAGCCACGTCAGAAATCCGGCGAGAATCAGCCCAAAAGCGTAGACGCTGCTCCCGATGATCACCGCGAGCAGGTGCGTCGTGACCACCTCCAGAGTGAACACGATGAAGCCCGACGCGAACGACAACACACCGAGCCACGTCGCGTCGGGGAGACCGGAAACGGGGGCAAGGGGCAAAGGGGAGGGCGAAGGCGAAGGGGCAAGCGAAGGTGAAGGGGCAAGCGCGTCGTGTTGCGACGATGCCTCGTCTCCGTCGTCGAGCCCGTCTTCGGAGGGCGCGTCGCCGTTCGTCGCGGGTTCGCCGAGGCCGAGCGCGGTGCATCCGGCAATCGCGCTGGCCAGAGCCGCCCAGTGCAGCGTGCGCGACAGGCCGCCGAGCGGGAGCAGCACGTACGCGCCGAGCAGCGCACCGATCGCGCCGCCGAACGTGTTTGCGGCGTACAGCGCGCCGAGCCGTCGTTTCGCCGTCGCGGTGCCCGCGCCGAGCGCCGGTGCGAGCAGCGGCAACGTCGCGCCCATCGCGACCGTCGGTGTCGCCACCAGGAGCAACGTCATCGCCCAGCGCACGACGCTCAACGTCGCGACCGACCCCTGCGCGTGTCGCGCCATCTCCACGTAGACCGGCGTCAACGCCCCGAACGCCCACGGTGTCACTGCGACAGTCGCGCCCGCGCAGAGCTCCGCGATGCCGTACGCCGCGAGCGGCCGCCGCACGATCCGCGACAGCTTCCCGCCGAGCACCGCGCCGATTGCGAGCCCCGCCATGAACGCGCCGAGCACCGCGCTCACCGCGTACGCCGTCGCCCCCACCACGTACGAGAGGTACTTCGAGAAGCAAACCTGATCGACGAGCCCCGCCGCCCCCGACGCAAAGAACAGCGCCGTCACTGCGCGCAGCCGCCGCGAATCCAGCGCTCCCCGCGCCCCCGAAACCCGACCTCCGGCCGACAAACCGCGGACCATAACCCACCCCCCGCCGCCCCGAAAACCCTCTTTCGCCGCGCTCCTCAGCCCGCTTTACCC
>DATBBD010000676.1:0-5246 GCA_036271175.1 Polyangiaceae bacterium
CGACCCCGCCTTCTCCAACGGGTATGGCGCGGTGACGTTGAACAGCACGACGGGCGGGCTTTTCCAGACTTACGTTGAGTATTCGTCGGGTATCTTCTCGGTCGGGGGCAGCGTTTTCCAGGGCGGCGTCTATCGCTTGCCGTATCTCGTGGGCACGGCGAAGGTCGTTCTCGTGGTCACCAATCAAGACGGTGCCACGTCGAACATCACCTTCCAGAACGTGGGCGGCTCGGACGTCAAGACCATCGCACTCCCGCCATTGTCCACGTATCGATTCGACACGCAGGCGCTCAATTGGCACTTGAACGCACCGAGCTCGATCAACGTCTCGACCGACAACTCCGGCATTTTCGCGCTTTC
Organism: Polyangiaceae bacterium; assembly: GCA_036271175.1. Classification (GTDB taxonomy): domain Bacteria; phylum Myxococcota_A; class Polyangia; order Polyangiales; family Polyangiaceae; genus DASZVB01. The sequence continues at coordinate 361 of DATBBD010000676.1, forward strand.
TGGCTATGTGCAGAGCATCCTGCTCACCCGCCAGCGCATCACTCCGGTCAAAGCCGCTCCGTTCCCGTAAACGCTTCACGGTCCGGTCTCGAAGTCCGTATCGCCCGCGCGCTGCCATCCAATGGCAGGGGGAAAACGAAGCGCCGGTGCCCCCCATCGTCCGTCCTCGCCGCCGGCCGCACCCCGAATGTGTGCGAACTGGGTGCCGGCGGCTGCGGGCGGCCGGTTCCCCCCAACGCCCGGCGCAACGCCGCGCGGGGGGGAACACCGGCGCCGAGTGGCGAGGGACGCGCTTTGACGGTATCGTCCGTCGTTCATCGATGCGAACGAGCGCGCGCAGCGTATCCCTCGTCCTGTTCGACGAGGTCGAGCTCTTCGACGTCGCTTGCCTGCTGCAGGTGCTGAGCGCTGCGGGCCGGCAGTGGAATTTCCGGCCCTTCAAGGTGACCGCCGTCGCCGAAACGCCGGGCCTCGTGGACACGCGGGCGCAGCTCCGCGTCGAAGCGAAGCGCCCCTTTTCGGAGGTGACGACGTCGGAGATCGTGCTCGTTCCCGGAGGCTACGGCGCGCGGCGCGCACTCGCGAACGCCGCGCTCACCGGCTGGCTCGCCGAAGTCGGTACCGACGCGGAGCGCGTCATCGCCGTGGGCAACGGGATCTTGCTGCTCGCGAAGGCGGGCCTTCTCGCGAATCAGGACGTCGCCGCGCCGTCCGAGATCGCCGATCTGCTCGCCGAACTGGAACCCGCGGCTCGCCTCGACCGGTCCGCGGAATTTCGCGCCTCGGGGAATGTGCTCACCGCGGCGACGTCGCTCGCGGCGGTCGACGTCGCGCTCGCGCTCGTCGAGTCCGTGCTCGGTAAGAAGCAGGCTGACGGCGTCGCGCGCGCACTCGGCAAGAAAGTGGAGCCTCCGTCCACGGGGGTGCGCATCGTCGAAAGCGAGTAACGCCGGCGTCGCGCGCGCGCGCGACGATTCACGGCGCCGCCGGAACCGCGTTGGGCTTGTCGCAGGTGAACACCTCGAGCTCCACGCGGTGACCGCTCGGTTTCGCGATCACCACGCGCCGCGCGTGCGCCGCGAGCGGCGTCCCCGTGCCGAACGCCGCTTCCGGCGACAGCTCGTCCTCGGAGTGCCCCGCGGCGTCGAGCGCAGAAAGCCGCGCAACGTCCGAGTCGCTCGCGATGGCGAGCCACGCCGCGGGCGCGCCCACGGGCGGCGCGTCGTCGGCGACGAGCACCGGCACGTCTACGCTCGCGTCGTCTTCGATCACGGCGCGCGCGTCGATCGCTCCACCGGGGCTCACCATCGCGACGTGCGCGGCGCCGCCGGTCGCGCCCGGCGCCGTCTTGTCGTCGCGCCACGCGAGGAGCGCAGCGCCGTCTCTCGCCGGTGACAGATCGAACCCGAGCACGTGCCCCCCTTGCCGGCTCACGGAGAGCGGCGCGCCCGCCGGACGTCCCTCGTCGTCGAGAGGGGCGAGCGACAAGGTCCGTGGACCGAGATCGACCGCGTCGGTCGTGTCGCTCGCGAGTTCACGCTCCTTCTTGTCCGGCTCGCGCTTTTGATTCGCGATCCACGCGACCCAGAACCCGCCTGGACGCTTCACGACGAGAGGCGACTCGGCGTCGTCGTGCGCTCCGGAGATGACGAAATCCGACGACGTCTTCGCGATATCGTCCTTGGGGAACGTGACGGCCTTGATGACGCTGTGTCCCGCTTCCTTGCTCCATTCGTCCCAGACGACGACACCCCTCTTCGTCCCGATTTCGATGCCGAACGCGTCCGAGTCGTCCTTCGCTTGCGAGATCTCTGCGCCGAACTTCACCGCGCCGGCGCCCTCGGGATCATCGACCCGCGCGAGACGCACCAGGGTGCCGTTCGGGGCGCCATCGGGCAGCGCGACGACGAGCCCAGGCGATGCGACGACGGGGACCGGAGGGAGCACATCGCCGTGTACGTGCCCGAGGTCCACGGTCTTCGCGGCGCCGAGGGTCGACGACAGCACGACGAGGCGCGCCGCGAGGCCGTCCTTCGCTTTCTCGAGCACCCCGACGACAAACCCGCCGCCGAACGGCGTCGCGCCCCCCACTTCCGGGGCGAACGGAAGCTCCACGCCGTCGCTCGCGTCGATGTCGTTCTTCTGCGCCCTACCGAGCGTGGTATAGAGGCCGCCGCTTTCGTCACGAACGCAGCGCGGCATCGAACGGGTGTCCGGCGTCGGAACGCCAGCCGAACCGGACGACATCGCCACGACGGAAATGGACGCAGCTTCTGAAGGCGCTCGGGGCGGCGTTGGCGTGTGCTTGCACGCGACCACGGCGAGCCCAAAAACCGTGAGTGCGAGCCGCTGTAAATCCACGCGGAACGTTCCGCTCTGATAAGGTCTGGATGGGACCGGCATGCCGCAGCGCCCGATCACTCGCGCGTACGAACCGAACGTCGCACTTCAGGCCCTCTACAGCAAGTTCTTCGACTCGATCCAGGTCGACGAAGCGTGGATCCATTCGGTCCGCCGTCGAGCCTCCGAAGGGACGGTCGTCTATGTGCTCAGGAACCTGAACCTCGTCGATTTCCTCGCGCTCGACCACCTGACCAAGCGCTTCAGTTTGCCTCAGGTTCGTTTCGCCAACGACCTCGGACTCTGGATCGCGAACCCCATCGGCAAGGGTTGGCTGCGGAACCTCTTACCGGGGCGAGCTGCCCCTGCCGACGAGCTCCGCGCCGCGATCGAGAACGGCGGTTCGGCGGCGCTGTTCCTGAAGCGTCCGCCGGGCGTCCTCGACCTCGCCGCGGGAGCGAGCGGCGGTCGCGGCCTCAAAGAGGGCGACGATCTGATCCGGACTTTGATCGACCTCCAACGCGAAAACCCGTCGCGACCGATCCTCCTCGTGCCGCAGGTCTTCGTGTGGACGAAACGACCGGACACGCGCGGCACGAACGCCATCGACTTCGTGCTCGGGCCGCGAGAATGGCCGAGCCCGCTCCGGACCGCCGGGCAGCTCTTCTTGAACTATCGGAACGTCGAGCTGAAGACCGGGGAACCGCTCGATCTCCGGAATTATCTCGAGACCGCGACGCCCGGGTCCGACGAGACGCACGTGCGAAGGATCGTGTACGCGATGCTCCGCCGGCTCGAACGCGAGCGACGCAGCGTGACCGGCCCCGCGGGGAAACCCCTCGATCGCGTGCGCGAGGAGCTGATTCGGAGCCCGAAGCTCCAGGCGACCATCAAGCACCTGGCCGAGAACGGCGAGGATCGGCTCGTGTTGAACGAGCGCGTGCTCTCGATGTTGAAGAAGCTCCAGGCTTCGCCCGACAGCTCGACCATCGGCGCGCTCGCGGTGCTGCTCGATCGGATCTTTCACCGCATCTACGCGGGCATCGACGTGGACCGCGAGGGGCTCCGGCGCATCCAAGAGGCGAGCAAGGAGGGGTGCATCGTCCTTTTACCGAGCCACAAGAGTCACATCGACTACCTCGTGGTCTCGTACGTCTTCAACGAAGAGAACATTCTCCTGCCGCTCATCGCGGCCGGCGACAATCTGGCGTTCTTCCCGCTCGGACCTGTGTTTCGCCGCGCCGGTGCGTTCTTCATTCGGCGGAGCTTCCGCGGAGACCGTCTCTACTCGTCGGTCGTGCACACTTACGTTCGGCGCCTCATTCGCGACGGCTTTCCGATCGAGGTGTTCGTCGAAGGCGGAAGAAGCCGCACCGGCAAATTGTTGGCTCCGAAATTCGGCATGCTCGGAATGATCGTGGAAGCGGCGCTGTCCATTCCCCAGCGGCAGGTGTTCTTCGTGCCCATCAGCATCGGCTACGAGCGCATCGTCGAAACCGGCGCGTACGAACGTGAGCTCAGCGGCGGCGAGAAGGTCAAAGAAGACGCCGCGGGCCTCTTGAAAACGACCGACGTGCTCCGGCATCGCTACGGCCGGATCAACCTGCAATTCGGCGCGATCCTCACGCTGAACGACATCCGCGAAGACCTCGGGATCGCGCGCGACAAAGATCTCCGTCCGTCCCAGCGCCGCGCGCTCGTGACGCGGCTCGGGAACAGGGTCGTGGACGAGATCAACCGCGTGTCGGCGGTGACGCCGGGCGCGCTCACCGCGCTCGCGCTGCTTTCGCATGGCCACCGCGGGTTACCCCACGACGAGCTCGTCGAGCGGACGGCGCGGCTCCTCACCGTGCTCCAAGAATCGGACGCGCGCGTCACGCCGAGCACCGTGACGACCTCGGGCAATCTGCGTCCCGAAGCGATCCGCGAAGCGGCGCAGCTCTTCACCGACGCGCTCCTCGTCGTGGCACACGCGCCGGCCGAGCCCGACCTCGGCGCGCGCGTCGAAGAAGACAAGGTCGGTCCCGGGACGATCTACACGATCCCCGACGACCGCCGGCTCGAGCTCGACACGTCGAAGAACATGATCGTGCACTTCTTCGTCGAGCGCAGCCTGGTGTCGGTCGCGATGCTCGTCGACCCGGGTCCACCGGTCGAGAAAGACATCGTGCGAGACCGCGTGCAAAAGCTGTCGCGGCTCTTCAAGCACGAGTTCCGGTTTCGCGCCGACGCCCCCTTCAACGAAATCTTCGACGACACCATCGAGCGCATGCGCGCCGCGAACGAGGTGGTAGTCGAGGGGACGAACCTCGCCGCCGGCCCCGGGCGGCTCGGGTGGAGCGGCCGGGAATGGCTCCTCACGTACGCGGCGTTTCTGCGCAACTTCCTCGAGGGGTATCGCATCGCCGCTCGCGGTCTAGGCGTCCTCCTCAAAGGGCCGCTCGCCGAGAAGGAGCTCATCAAGAAGTCGCTCGCGACGGGCAAGCGGATGTTCTTCACAGGCGAGATCGAGCGCCCCGAGGCCGTGAGCCAGCCGCTCATCAAGA
>DATBBD010000677.1:0-1600 GCA_036271175.1 Polyangiaceae bacterium
TCAGCTCCGGAGCTTCGGGTCGAGCGCGTCACGAAGGCCCTCGCCGACCAGGTTGAACACGGTGACCACGAAGAAAATCGCGAAACCGGGCGCCAGGATGAGCCACAGCTTCCCTTCGAGCCGTCCGGTGTTCAGCGTCTCACCCCAGCTCGCCACCGTGAGATCGCCGATGCCGAGGAACGACAGGCTGGACTCGATGAGGATCGCGGACGCGATGCCGAACGTCGCGCTGACCAGCACCGGCGCCAACGCGTTCGGCAAGATGTGCGCGAAGATGATCCGCCGCGTCGGAATGCCGAGAGCGCGTGCCGCCTGAACGTACTCGAGCTCGCGGTGCTTCAAGAACTCCGCACGGACGAGCCGCGCGACGCCGGTCCAGCTGGTGACCCCGATGATGACCATGACGTGAAAGATGCTGCGCTGCTCGATCAGCGCCGCGAGCGTCAAGATGAGAAAGAAGCTCGGAAAACAGATCATGACCTCGATGAACCGACTGATGAGGCCGTCGATGGCGCCGCCGTAGTAACCGGCGAGAGCCCCGAGCACGACGCCGATCGCGACGTAGATGCCGACCGCGACGACCCCGATCGTCAATGAAATGCGCGTGCCGAACAGCATGCGTGCGAACACGTCGCGGCCTTCGGTGTCGGTGCCGAGAAAATGTTTCGCGCTCGGCCCGACGACGCTTTCGCTCGGGTTGGTGTCGCGATAGCCGTAACGGTGCGGCGGGTAAACGACGGTGACCGATTTGCCCGACGCGCGGAGCGCCGCGACCTCGTCCGCGTAGCTCACGACGGCGCTCGAGCGATGGAGCGGGTTTTCGGCCGAACCGACGTGCTCCGGCAACGCCGCGCACAGTGCGATCACGTGAACGACCGAGAGCAACCCGACGACGCGGAAACGGACTTCGGCGAATCGCGGCCCCGAGCGGCGCTTCGCGAGCCAATAGATCGCGACGTACAGCGGCGAGAGAACGAGGAGCAGGTTGAATAAAATGTCGACCGCGTTCTCGAACAAGAGCCGGTTGAAGAGCGCCGGGAAGAGCGGGAACGACCACTTGCCGTCGACCGAGACGAAGATCGGCTGATTGAACGACAAGAGCGGCGCGTAGATCGCGATCAGGCACAGCCCGACGATGCACCAGATGCCGAAAATGGCGACGCGGTTTTTGCGGAGCTCTTTCCAGACGATCGCGAAATAGCCGATGCGCACCGCGGTGTCCGCGTCCGCTTCCGGCGTGCCTATGCGCTTCACGGCGCTCATTCGTACCGGATCCTCGGATCGACGAGCGCGTACGACAGGTCGGTGAGCAGGATCCCCACCAAGACGAGGATCGTCGAGAAGAGTTCCACAATCAAAATGACGTTGTAGTCGCGCTGATAGATCGCATCGACGACCCAGAGCCCCATCCCGGGGATGCCGAAGATGTATTCGATGATGACCGACCCGCCGAGGACCGCGGGGAGCAGCCCGGCGAGCAACGTCAAGATCGGAAGGAGGCCGTTCCGGAGCGCATGCTTGCCGATCACGGTGCGTTCGGAGAGCCCTTTCGCGCGTGCCGTGCGGATGTAATCGGAGCGGATCACGTCGAGGAGCCCGG
>DATBBD010000678.1:0-4689 GCA_036271175.1 Polyangiaceae bacterium
GGCTGCCCCGATCCCGACAACGACGGTGACGGCATCCCCGACGTCAAGGACAAGTGCCCGAACGACCCCGAGACGTACAACGGGTTCGAAGACGAGGACGGTTGCCCCGACAAGGGCAAGGTCATCATCGAAGGCAACGACATCCTCATCTTGGACAAGGTGCTCTTCCAGACCGGCAGCGCCGAGATCTTGCCGGAGTCGTTCCCGATCCTCGACGCCGTTTCGACGACGCTGAAACATCACCCGGAGTTCTTGGTCGTCGAAATCGCCGGTCACGCCGACGAGCGGTCGAGCGACGACTACAACTTGAAGCTCACGCAAGACCGCGCACGCTCCGTCGTGGAAGCGGTGGTGCAGCGCGGTGTGGAACGCTCGCGGCTCGTTTCCCAAGGGTACGGCGAGTACTGCCCAGTCGACACCGGGCACAATCCGGCCGCATGGGACAAGAACCGCCGCGTCGAGTTCAAGGTCGTGAAGACCGAGGACGGTCTCACGAGCGTCGAGCGTGGGTGCCCCGCTGCACGCGCGAAGGGCGTCGTGCCGCCGAACGTCGAATGAGCTATAGCTCAACGCAGTTGAGCTGATCGAGAAGCACCACAGCGGTGACCAGACTTCGGCCGAAAGGAAGCGGGTTTTGACCCTCACCCACAGGGGGCAAAAACCTGCGGACGCTCAACTCGGCCGGGAACCGCTATAGCGGAACTCATGCCGTCACGCCCCGCGTTCGCCTGGTTCGAAGGCAAGGTCGTCCCGTTCGCCGACGCGAAGGTGCCCATCGACGATCGCGGGCTCCAGTTCGGCGAGAGTCTCTACGAGGTCGTCGCGATCGCCGGGGGTCAGCCGCGTTTGCTCGCCGAGCACGTCGCGCGGATGGAGCACGCGCTGCCCGCTCTCGGGCTCGCGGGCGCACTTCCGGCCCTGACCGAGTGGGAGCGATTCGTCGCGGAGCTCCTCCAGCGCGAGCCGGTCCGTGAGGGGCTCCTCTATGCGCAGCTCACCGGCGGCGCAGCGCCTCGCGAGCACGTTCCGAGCGTCCCTCCGCCGCCGACGTTTTTCGCTTACGTCGCTCCGTATCGGTTCCCGCGCGCCTCGCAAGTTTCGCGCGGTGTCACGGCGATCTCGCTCCTCGATCCGCGGTGGGCGCGCCGCGATTTGAAGACGACCATGCTACTCCCGGCGATCCTCGCGAAGCGGGAGGCGCGACGTCAGGGCGCCGACGAAGCGGTGCTGTTCGGCGCCGACGGGTTCGTGCACGAGGGCGCGTCGAGCAACGTGTTCGGCCTCGCCGACGGCGTGCTCTTTTCCCCCGCCCAGTCCGAGGCGCTCCTCCCGGGCACGATGCGCCCCCTCGTGGCGAGCGTCGCTCGCGACGCCGGCCTCGCGGTCCGGAACGAGCCGGTCACGCTCGCGCGGCTCGCGGTTGCCGACGAAGTATTCGTCACGTCGTCGTCGCAGCTCGTCATGCCGGTGCTGTCCCTCGACGGAAAACCGATCGGCAACGGCGCCGCCGGCCCCATCGCTCGCGACCTCGCGCGCCGGGTTCGAGCGCGGTTCGACATCGACGACGGTTGAGCGCACCGCCCAACGCGGCGGAACGCGCCGGAGCGCTCAGGCCTCCGTCGTCTCGGCGTGGAGGGTAATCGCCTCGATGAAGCGTTCTTCGAGGTACTCGCGCCAGCGCCAGGCCGGCATGGGTGGCACCGACTCCACGCGGCCTTCGTGGTCGCGCACGTGCCAGCCGCTACGGCTCGTCTCGACCTTCAACCGGTACTTCTGGCCGAGCCCGTGCTCGGTCCGGATCTCGGAAGCAATGTGTTCGGCTTCGACGGGATTGAGCAGGTTTTTCACGGTCATCACCCTTCAGTTTAGCGCTTCCGAGTTCCTCTCGATCATACGGCTCGAAGCCGCAGGTCCATTAACGGCGCGGTGAACGCACTCCGCCGTCGGTTTGCGCCATCGTCGTCGCATCGCGCACATTGGCGCCCCTCACTGCGCCGAACCCGACGGCCGCGCTAGCCACTCCACATTTTCCAGGGAATACTGGAGCTCGTTGGGGCGGAGAGCGCCTGCCGTTTCTTGTGCTCAAAGGCCCTACCTATGCGCCTTCACAATTCGAGCTCACGGGTTCCGAGATGCACTCGGAAATCGGCTAATATGAGAGATCCGGACGCATGCCATCAGTGAGACTTTTCGATCATCTCGAGCCCGCGGAGATCGCGGAAGCTGCAACTACGCGGGACCAGCGCGGCTTTCTCACGCTGTACGGAGACACGCTTCTCCTCCTCGTGCGACTGCGCGCCGATGACACCGAGCTTGCGTCGGGCCTCGGCGCGACGGCGGTGCGCGGCAACGCAGGAACGCCGGTGAAGCCCGCGATGGGCTCGATGGATTTTCACACCGTCATTCAAACCTCACCGACGACGGATTTGCCGCGGCGGATCCCGGACGGCAAACGTCAAGAGACCGAAGCCGCCGTGCTAGCGAAGCGCCTCGAAGAAGTGCCGCACTTCGCCGTGCCGCTTCGTAAGCGTAGCGACGCCGACGCGCTCTACATGGATCGGATCTCGATCGGCCGTGCTCGGAACAAGGACATCGTTCTTCGACATCCGAGCGTGTCGAAGTTTCACTGCTGGTTCGAGATGGACGAGAGCGGCGCGTTCTACATCGCCGATGCCGGAAGCAAGAATTCGACGCGGCTCAACGCCGTGGTGCTCGCGCCGCGCGAGCGCACTCGCGTCGAGCCGGGCGACTCGGTTCGCTTCGGGTCCGTCGAGGGCGTCGTGAGTTCGCCGCGCGCGCTCTGGACCGCGCTCGCCGGCGTGGCCAAGCGCACGGGCTGAAGGCCCCGTCGCGATTCACTCGGCGGCGCTGGCATTCGCGACCGTGAGTCGCGGCGCTTCGATGATCGCGTCGAGCTCGGCGAGGCTCCGGTAAACGTACGCGCCGCCTGGGCCCGACGGCCAGCGTTCGCGCAACATTTTGACCGGCGCGCCGTCGAACCGGACGCCTCGCTCGACGAGCGCACGAGCGGCGCCTTCGCTCGCGATGACGATCACGGTGTCGAGAGCAGCGGCGAGTTCGGCCGCGCCGTTCGTCGCGAGTGCGCGGTCCCAGAGCCACGCCACGTCCGCGCCATCGGCAAACACCACGGCGTTCGTCGCTCCGTGCCGGAGGGCCGCGATGAGCTCGCTCGCGGCGTCGGTGGCGCCGGGTGATTGCTTTGCGAGGAACACTTCGGCGCCCGCGCGTTCGAGCCACTTCAAGACCTCGGCGTTTTCGCCCGAGTCCCAGGGTTGGAGCGCGACGGTTCGCCCGTGCACGTGCACGCGCGACAAAACCTCGAGGAGAGCGTCGGTGTCGTCCGACGTCGAACGCGCCGACGCACGAAGGCCGAATTCGGAAAGCGCGCGAGCGGTTCGTGGGCCTTGCGCGATGATCCGCGCATTTCGCAGCGCTTCCAGTACGGCGGGCTGTCTGTCGAGCTGGCGCGACAGCTCGCACACGAGCCGCACGCCATGGGCCGTGAAGAAGACGACGTCGTCGAATTGCCCTTCGCACAACTCGCGCAGCCACTGTTCGATGCCGGGCTGGCTCGACGTCGCGCCATGCTCGAACCTCAGGATGCGCGCGCCACCGCGTTCGAGGAGCCGTGCGAGGTCTTCGACGTCGAAAGCGCCCGGCAGGGCGACGGACACACCGTCCAAGAGACCGACGCTTCTCGATTCGAGATCCTCTGTCGCATCCACCATCGCCATGTTCTCAAGGTACGGATGTGCGTCGGTTGATCAAGGGCAAAAGTGCGACAACTGTTCGAGACCATTGAGTAATTCTTGATGAGATGAAACTCGTCGGAAATACTCGAAGGCTCTCTGCAAATGAAAACGACGCCTCGATATTTCGTCGACGCGTCGAAGTTCTGCGCGTCGACTGGCGCCAACGTCGCGATTCAATCCGATTTGCGCTGCATCACCGGCGCCGCTGTCGCCAGCGGGCTCGCTTCCAACGTTGCGGCCTTGTCACCAGCAAGCGTCGCCTCGTCGAGCGCTTCTCGCGCGGGCTTTGCGCCGTGCGATTGCAGATACGCCTTGTAGGCGGACTCCCTACGAGCGGTCGCGGCCGACGCGTCGCCGCGTGCGGGGACCGCCGCTCCGTCCATGGCTTCTTGTTCGGGCTCCGCGACGAGGAAGTCATCCGATGCGCGGCTCGCGAGCCCCGACGGCTCGACGGTATAGCTTTCGAGCGCGCGCTGGAGCTCGGGGCCGCCCATCGTGCTCGTCTCGCCGAGGGGCGCCGCGGTGAGCCAGCCGTCGGTCAACGAGCGCAAGTACCGCATGCTACGGCCCACGTGAGGAACGCCGCTGAGCGCGCTCTCCACGTTCGTGAGCGAGCGATGAGACGAAGCGTCCACGGCTTCGCGATTCGCGCCGTAAAACGCACCGAGGGCCGCAGCGAACGTCGCCAGAGCCGCGACCTTGAATTTCGACTGACGTCGCACGGGTCGCTTCTGCGAGATGACCACGGGCTCGTCGACGATTTCTTCGACGACGAGCTCGTCTCGTTCGCCGCGCTTCCACGCCTCGAGTGCGTCGGCGAGACCGTCGACCGATTGAAAGCGCTTCTCGAGGTCTTTCTCGAGGCAGCGTGCGACGATCTGGTCGATGGTCCCGTCGACTGCCCCCCCCGCTTCGG
>DATBBD010000679.1:0-6682 GCA_036271175.1 Polyangiaceae bacterium
ACCAAGACGTTCGCGTACACCTGGAGCACCGACTTGATGGACATGGGGCGCGTCGGAACGCTTCTCATGCACCAGGGCGTATGGAACGGACAGCGTCTGCTCGATGCCGATTGGGTCTACAAGATGACGCACCCGTCGTTCGAAGACGCGAATACCGGTTACGGCTATCTCACCTGGCTCAACTCCTCGTCGAACTACACGTTCGGTGGACTGACCGCGGCGATCCAGCCCGGCGCGAACGGGAAGTATCAAGGCGCGTATTCGCCGGGCCCTTGCGCGCCCGTGTCGATCTTCAAGACGCACCCACACGGCCTCTCCGACTCGCCCGACTGCAACTACTCGGCACCGTACACGTGCGCGCCACAGAAGTACGACGTCGGGGTGTTCAACGCGGTCGGCTATATGGGCCAGATCATCCAGGTGCACCCGGGCCTCGACCTCGTGGCCGTCGCGCGCAACGTCGAGCCCGGCGCGATCGGAGCCGACGCAACGAAGACCGTCTGGGACGCGATCAGTCCCGCGGTGATCGCCGGCGACCCGACGTACAAGGGCGACACGACGTCGTTCTGCAAGGACTACGGCGGCAACGCGTACGCCCCGGATCTGTGACCGGTTATCACGGAACGCGCGCCGTCTTCGCCTCGAGGAGTCGCTGCACCGGCGCCGGCACCCGCGACAGAAAGTCGTAGCCCGTCGCTTCCTCGATCCGATCGACCGAGACGACGAAGTCCGTCCAATTGCTACCGCCGACCCCTTCGCGGTTCGGCATGATCACGGCGATGACTTCCGTCGCGTCGTCGAGGTCTCGCGCTGTCTGCCCTTGGGCGGCGACGACGATGATCTTGTACGTCGCGCTCGGCACCGCCGTGCCGTGACCGATCGTCGGTGCCGGATCGCGGAAGACGCCGCCCGCGACGATGGAGAGCTCGGCGCCCGGCTCGGAAGCGCGACGGCGCTCGTACTCTTCTAGCTTTTCCCACGGACCGGCGTTCAGCTCGTGGAGCTGAGGCACGACGTTCGTCATGAGAAACGTCACCGCGTTCATGTCGCGGTCGCGGTCGCGGTCGGCCGACGGACAGAGGTGGCCGCGGTCATAACCGCTGCGTGCATAATCGTGAGAGGTGACGCGATACGCGGTCACCGGCAGTGACTCGTCGGGACGGAAGTCGTCCCGGCGCGGCACGTGACCGAGATACGACGAGTCGAGGCGCCACGCGACCCAGTTCGGGTCGCGCCGTCGCGGGCTGTACGAGACCACGAACTGGCGCTCGTCGAGCAGGACGTCATCCGACGAGTCCGCATCCGTCGGCACGCCGAGCGCGACGTGCGGGCTCTCTGCGACGGAGCCGACCGGTTCGGACGGCGCGAAGCCGCCGGAGCCGCCGCTAGTGGCGGGAGCGCGCGGCGGGCCGGCGAGGCGGGCGCATCGCGGCAGCACGACCGCCACCAAAACGAGCAGCACGAGCACGGGAAGCAGCGAACCGAACGGTGCGCGTCGCCGACGTCGATTCACCCGACCGAGTCTAACCGCGCGCCCACAAATCGCGAGCCGAGCTCGGACATTCTCTGTCCGCCCAGTACCTTAAGAGGGCGGCGCGATGATCGTCTGACAACCGAAGCTGAGCCCGACCGTCGGGGCCGTGCCCACGTCGCCCGTGATGAACCCGCCGTCGCCGCGACCGGCGTTGATGAGCGAGCACGTGTTCGGACAAAGGACGATCTTGGTCGGCGTGTTGGGGTCGTCGTAGTACCAGGCGTTCGCATTCGTCTTCGCGCAATCGGCGAGCGAAGCGGCCTGATCGATCGGCACGGGGGCGCCCGACGGGTCGGTGAAGTTCACGTTCACCTTGTTCCGGTCGAACGTCTGCCCATTCGGCGGCGTGCTCGGCAGCTGAAAATCACAGGCGAGCGCCGTCGTCTTGGTGACCGTCGTGGTCGTGACCGTCGTCTTCGTAACGGTCTTTCGAATCGTGGCGACCGCCGTGGTGAAGTCCGATCCGCCGCCGATGTCGCAGGCTTCGTTCCCCGGATTGGTGGGATTGCAATCGGTTCCACCCGCCTTGGCGACGCTGTTCAGGAAGTCGAAATCGACTTCACCGGCGTTCTGGCTGGCCATCCCGATCGCGAACGTGAGGATGCCCTTCGTATTCGCGTCCGCCGCGACTCCAACGAGATCGTCGAGGGTCGTGTCGCACGACGTGGGCTGTCCGTCGGTGACGAACACCACCGCGCACTGCTCGTCCGGATGCTGCGACTGATACGCCAAACAGAAGTTCTCGGCGCCGCGAAGGCCGCCCTCGGTCGGCGTCCCGAGCCCGGTGGGTGCGGCCGGAAGCCCCGCACTCATCGCCATCGCGTTCCCCGGCAGCGCTGCGACCGGCACGGTCGGCGTGTCGTAACCGGCGCCCGTACAGTCGCCCATCGAACCGAAGAGCGGCGGGAGAAACCCGAGGCCGACGTCGAGCCCGGCAGATGCAGGATCGTTCACGAAGGCATTGATACCGTCGGTGACGGTCGACCATTTCGTCCCCGTCATTCCGGCCTCCGCCATGCTGCCCGATTGATCGACCATGAAGTAGAGGGCGACCGGCACCTTGCTGGTTTGGGTCACGGGGATCTGAAGCGTCTGGGTCGTGCGCTCGGCCGAGACGACGGAACCGGCGCAGGACGCGTCCGGCATTCCCGTGCCTCCGCCCGACGCCGGCGGATTGAACACCACCCCTTGGCCGCCCGTAGAAGACGAACCGCCGGCAAGAGGCGTCGTGCCCGATACGCCGCCAGCGCCGCTGCGTTGACCGCCCGCGCCCGCGGAGGACACGGGATCTGCCGCTCCATTCGCGCCGCCTGCCGACGGCGTACACCCCACGCCAAGCGACAGCCCGACACACCCCACGGCAAAACCACGCCTGCGGATCGACATGAACGCGCTCCTCCGTCCCTTAATCAAAGAATCGCCCAACCGCCGACTCGCGCAGTCTACGTCCCCGCAGCAACAAGAATAGACGCAAACGAAACGGTAACCCTCACTAGCGCTCGAATTGTCGCGTCGAGCGTCCAGTGCGTCGAGAAACGGATACCTGTGCTGCATGACGCTCTGAATCAACGACAGGCTCGCCGTATTCGCTCTGGTTCGCTTGCTCGCTGCTGCAGCCGCAGCGCTTGCCACTCGAGTCGACCAACTGTGTTGCGCAGTCACGCTCGGCATTCCGATGCTTCGACCGCCGACCGCACGACTCGCCGACTCGCAACCGCTCGCCCGCGTCGCGACGAAAGGCTCAACAGGAATCGCGCTATGTTGAATGAGCGGCGCGCCGCGCGAATTGCCGCCGCTTTACCTGAGTACCCTAACGCGAAAGAGTAACCGGATGTGTCGCGCAGGGTATATTTTGGCGATGACTCGGCGGATGTTCACGGTGCTCGGCGTGGCCGTCGGTGTGGGGGCGTGCGCGCCCGCGACGCGCTCGTCGTCGTTCGCACTGGCGCCGGGGCTCGCGGAACCGCGAAGCGCAACGCTCGTCGAAGAATTGGCCGCACACGACTTCGCACGGGCTGAACGCCAATTCGACGACCCGCTCCGCGCCGCCATCCCCGAAGCGGCGCTCCGCAGCGCGTGGGCCCGCGTCGAGCACGACATCGGCGCACCGATCTCGATCGAAGCGGATCGGACCTTCACGCGCAACGGCGCCCTCGTCGAAGTGACGACCCTGCGTTGCCAACACGGGCTGGCCGACGTGCGCGTCACCTGGACTCGCGCCGGTACCGTCACGGCGCTTTCGGTCCGGCCCGGCGACGTTGCGGCCCGCGCCATCGCCGTCGCCCGCGCCGCGCTCGGCGGCGATGCCGCGACGCTCCACGCGGCGTTCAGCCCCAAGATGCAGAGCGTGCTCTCGGCCGAACGCCTCGGGCGATTGCTCGACGAGCTCCGCGCCACGCTCGGCTCGCTGCAGGGCGTCGAGGACGTGAGCGTGCGCGCGGGGCCATTCGACGTCGCCGCCGTGGAATGCCGCCTCGACCGCGGCCGCCTCATCGTACGCGTCGCGTTCGAGCTCGACCGGGGGCCCATCGAGGCGCTCTACTTCGCGCCCCCGAAGCAAGACCCGGATCCCGGGCTGCCCGCGTACGCCGACCGGACGAAGTTCGTCGAACGCGACGTCCGCATCGGGCTCGGTAACCGTGCGCTTCCCGGAACTCTGACGCTCCCGAAGAGCGCCGCGAACGCTCCGGCCGTCGTCCTCGTGGCGGGCTCCGGTCCGCAGGATCGCGACGAGTCCAACGACGGGCACCGTCCCTTCCGCGATCTGGCCACCGGGCTTGCCACTCGAGGCATCGCGGTGCTCCGGTACGAAAAGCGCACCTTCGGGCGCAACGCGCTCACCATCGCGGACCCGGCGACGCTCACCATCGACGAGGAAGCCGTCGACGACGCCGTCGTCGCCGTGACGCTCCTCGCGAGCGAGCCGGCCGTCGATCGGCATCGGGTGTTCGTCGTCGGGCACAGCCTGGGCGGAACCATCGCCCCGCTCATCGCCGAGCGCGCGCCCGTCTCGGGCCTCGTCATCCTCGCCGGTGCGGCGCGTCCGCTCGAGGACGTGATCCTCGACCAAGAGACGGCGCTTCTCGGCACGGAACCGAGTCACGCGGCTGAGCTCGACCGGGCCCGAAGGGAAGTTGCGCTGGTGAAATCGGACGAGCTCGAAGGTGCGCGACCGGAGGAGCTCCCGCTCGGCATCCCGGCGTCGTACTGGAGCTCGCTTCGCGGCTACCAACCTGCCGAGCGCGCCCAGGCGCTCCACCGACCCCTATTGGCGCTTCGAGCGGCGGAGGACGTCCAGGCCACCGCGGCCGACTTCGAAATATGGCGGACGGCCCTCGCCGCCGAACCGAACGCAACGTTTCGAACCTTTGCCGGCCTCGACCATTTCTTTTCGGAGCCGCGCACGGACGACCGACCCGACCACGTCCGCGCCGACGTCGTCGACGCGATCGCGTCGTGGGTCGCCGCCCATTGATCGCCGTCGCACGGTCCCGTCGAGTCGCGAAAACCGGGATTGACCGTGTTCAAGAGAGGGGGGTTCCCTTCCGCCCGCGAGTCGGGCGCGGGTTCGTCGAGGGCGAGCCGCCCGTGAGATATCGGACCACGACGCTGGTCACTTCGTGCACGAACGGTTCGCCGAGGAGCTCCGGCCTTCCCAGCACGGCGGCGTGCGTGAGCGCCTCGACGATTCCGACGACCACGAATGCGGCAAGGTCGAGATCGCGCACGACCAGCTCTTCGCGCTTCGATTCGAGATAGTGGCGCACGAGCGCGGTCACCTCGGCCTCGAAGCCCTCGATGCGATCGAGCGCGCCGATTCGCGGAACTTGCTCGACGAGTACTTTGTGCAACTTCGGATCGACCGAATGCGCCTCCACCATGAGCCGGACCGCGCTCTCCACCGTTTCCTGAATCGGCGCTCCCATCAGCCGCCCGATCTCGGCCTGAATGACCGCGTTCATTTCCGACATGTGACGCTCGACGAGCGCCGCGACGAGCGCTTCCTTGCTCGGAAAGTACTGATAGAGCGACCCGATGCTGACGCCGGCGGCGAGCGCGATCTTGTTGGTGCTCGCGCGGTCGTATCCGTCCTTCACCAGGATGCGAGTGGTGGCCTTGAGGATGGCGTCGACGGTCGCCTTCGAGCGCTCTTGAAGGGCCTCTTTTCGAGGCTTCGTGCGGATCTTTCGGGTCATGGGTGCCTCGCCGGAATGCGAGTATCATTTGTGAGCTATCGCTCGCATACTGACTCCGGCACGCGGAAGGAACAAGTCCATGAACCACGCCGTCCCACGCATCCCAGGTCATTTTCTGTTCGGAAGTTTGCCGGCCTTCAAGAACGACCGCGTGAACTTCTTGACCAGCATTCCCGAGCGGTACGGCGATCAGTGCGAGATGCGGCTCGGCCTATTTTTCCGAGTCATCGTGACCAGTTCGCCGGAGCTCGCGCGCGAAATACTCATCGAGCAAGAGGACGCCTTCGTGAAGAGCTTCGGCTTGACCGTCTTCGCTCGACCCTTGCTCGGTAACGGTCTCTTGACCAGCGAAGGCGACGTCCACCGGCGTCAGCGCCGTCTGAGCGCGCCGGCCTTCATGAAACAACGGATCTCCCGGTACGCGAACACCATCGCCGAATTCACCGATCGACACGTCGAGCGGCTCCGCGGCACCGACCAGGTCGATCTCTCCGAAGAAATGATGCGGCTCACCTTCGAAATCGTCGGAAAGACGCTGTTCAACGCCGACGTGAGCGGCGACGTCGAGGTCGTCGAAGCGGCGCTGACGGCCGCGATGGAGAACCTGATGGCGCAGACCAGCTCGCTCCTCCCACTTCCTCCGGCGGTGCCGTCACCGGCGAATCTACGGGTGAAACGGCTGGTCGATAAGCTGGACGACGTCATGTATCGGCTCATCCGCGACCGGCGCGCCTCGAAGAACGACGAAGGCGACTTCCTGTCGATGTTGCTCATCGCCCGCGACGAGGACGGCACGGGCGCCATGACCGATCGCCAGGTCCGCGACGAGGCGATGACGATCTTGCTCGCCGGACACGAGACCACGGCGAACGCGCTCGCGTGGACGTTCTATTTGCTTGCGCAGAACCCCGACGTCCGAGACCGGCTCCGCGCGGAGGTCGATGCGATCCTC
>DATBBD010000680.1:0-6144 GCA_036271175.1 Polyangiaceae bacterium
TCGGAAACGAGCGCTTCCGTCGCGCATACGCACACGGTGCTCGAGCACATCGTGAGTGTGCTGAGCTCGATGAAGGACGCCGAGACGGGCCAGCGCGGCTTCGTGATCACCGGCGATGAGACGTTTCTCGAACCGTACCGCCCGGCGGAAGCGTCGGTCGCGGCCAGAATGGCCGAGCTGCGCCAGCTGACCGCCGACAACCCTCGACAATTGCAGCGACTCGACCAGGCGGAGCCGCTCATCCACGAGAAGTTCGTCGAGCTTGCCCACGTCATCGAAGAGCGCCGAGCGGGCGGCTTCGAACCCGCGTCGAAGACGGTCGCCGAAGGAAGAGGCAAGCGATTCATGGACGAGATTCGCGTGGTCTTCGCCGAAATGGATCACGAGGAGCGCACGCTCCTCGCCGGGCGCGCCGCCGAGGCAAGCGCGTCCGCCGCGGCTGCCCATTCCACCATCATCGGAGGGACGCTCCTCGGGCTCCTCCTCGTGATCGCGGCGGGCCTCGTCTTGAACCGCACGCTCGCGAGCCAGATCGGCTCGGCGGTGCATCACATCCAAAGCTCTTCGGCCGAGCTCCAAGCTGCGGCGACGCAGCAGCTCACCGGCGCCAAGGAACAGGCGACGGCGATGACCGAGATCACGATGACGATCAGCGAACTCCTGGCCACGTCGCGGCAGATCTCCGAAAGCGCGCAGCGCGTCGCCAAGGTCGCCGCGGATACGGCGTCCGCGGCGAAAGGCGGCGACGTCACGGTACAAAAGGCACAAGAATCCGTGGGCGGCATCAAACGCCAGGTCGACGCCATCGTGAATCACATGGTCGAGCTCGGCAGAAAATCGCAGCAGATCGGCAGCATTCTGGAATTGATCAACGAGCTGTCCGAGCAGACGAATATCCTCGCCATCAACGCGACGATCGAAGCGGCGGGCGCGGGTGACGCCGGGAAGCGCTTCGCCGTCGTCGCCGACGAAATCCGAAAGCTCGCCGACCGCGTGGGTGGGTCGACCAAGGAGATCCGCGGGCTCGTCGAAGACATTCGCGCGTCGGTGAACACGACGGTCATGGCGACCGAAGGCGGCGCGAAAGCCGTCGACGCCGGCACGCGGCAGTTCGGCGAGGTCACCTCCAGCTTGCGTCAGATCGGCGGCCTGGTCACGACCACTACCGAGGTGGCGCGCGAGATCGAGCTCAGCACGAAGCAACAAACGACCGCGGTGGAACAGGTGAACGTCGCGATTTCGAACGTCGCGCAGGCCACCAAGGAAACCGAAGCCAGCTCCGCACAGACATTTCAGACGTCGACGCAACTCGCCGACCTGTCGCGTCAGCTGTCGCGTCTCATCCGGCCGGAAGCGATCGCGTGACGCTCAGGTCGATGGGCGCCTCGCGGGGTCTCTCGGCAGCCGCACGGTGAACGTCGTGCCGACCTCCGCGGTCGAACGAACCTCGACGTCGCCGTCGTGGGCTCGAACGATGGCGTTCACGATGTAGAGCCCTAGCCCCACGCTGCGCGTCTTCCGGTCGATCTCGTCGGACGCGCGCTGGAGCGGCTCGAAGAGGCGACCCAAGCGCTCGGGCAAAATGGGCGGACCGTCGTTGTGAACGACGAGCTCGACGGCGTCCGCCTTGCCCGCGACGTGAACGGTAACCAGGGTGCCGGTCGGGCTGTACTTGAGGGCGTTGGTGACCAGATTGAGCGCGACCTGGGCGAGCCGCTCGGGATCCCAATGGCCGCGAGCGTCGCCGGTGCGAGTGAGGTCGACCGTTCGCTCCGGGTAAGCGGCCTCGACCTCGTCGACCGTCGTGCTCGTCAAAGCGTACAGATCCGACGGACGGCGTTCGATGCGAATGCCGCCGCCGAGCCTCGCCTCCGTGAAATCCAGCAGATCGCCGATCATCCGCGCCGCACGCTCGGACGACGATTGAATGCGCAGCGCGACTTTGGTCGCCCGGTCGCCGAGCTCCTCCATCTGGAGCAGGATCGAGGCACCCATGTGAATGGCGCCGAGCGGGTTTCGGAGATCGTGGCTCACGATCCCGGCGAGATATTGCTCGAACTCGGTGCGCGTCTCGAGCTCCTCACGAACCGTCTTCGCCTCGTGGATGTCGGTGTTCGTCCCGAACCACTTCGCCACGCCACCCCGTTCGTCGCGCGAAGCGAGCGCTCGACCGAGGTGCCAACGATACGCGCCGTCCGCGCGACGGAGCCGGAACTCCACCTCGTAGTCGTGGCCCGTCGCGAGCGAATGGGTCCATCGCGACACGCACTCTGCGAGATCGTCGGCATGAATGACGGCCTGCCAGCCCGCGCCGAGGATTTCCTCGGCGTTGACCGCGAAATAGTCGACCACCCGGCGGTTGACGAAGTCGAGTGCGCCGCTCGGCGTGGCGGTCCACACCTGCTGCGGAATCGCCTCGGCGAGCACGCGAAAATTTTCTTCGCTCCGGTGCAGCGCCTGGAAAGCGCGGCGCTGTTCGACGCTTGCGGACTCCGCGGCGCGTCGCGCTTCCACCTCTTGCGCGAGAAGCCGCTCGCGATCCATTTCCGCGGTCTTTCGGGCTTCGGCATGCCGGCGAGCATGCTCGGTCGTCGCTTCTGCTACCGCGTTGGTAACCAGATCGATCAGACGCCGCACGTCGCGGATCGAAACCGTGGCGCCCGTGTTCTCGACCAAGTCGAGCAGGATGTGCAGAAGGAGCCCGTATTCGCGAACGACGGCCTCGAGTTCGAACCCGAGCCGGAAGCGCTGTGCCCCGTGTTCGCGTCCGACCACGCTGTGGCCGTCGACGGGCGACTGAGACAGTCGAACGGGTCCACGCAGGGCGTCGATGATGTGCCGTAAGAACGCCGGAATGTGATCGGCAAGCTCCGGCGTGGTGCGAACGTCGGGCGCGAGCGAGGCTGCCACGACGGAGACCCATCGGCGCAGCAAGGGTTCGAACTGCGCCTCGAGAAGGTCGGCGAGCGGGTCCATGAAAAAGGAACGGCTCGCGAGGAAGCTCGAGAAGCCGCGCGCACTCTACTACCTGCGCGGCTTGGCCATCGGCTTACCGGAGCGGTTCAGATTTCGCACGATGGCGTCGATATCCTCGCCTCGAAGTGCCGCGCGCACGAACCGTAGCGCGCGGTTCCGCGCCGAAGCCGTCGGGACGCGTTGCGTCTCCTTCACGACCACGAGCACGCTCTCCGGCAACCCGAGTCGCGCGAGATGGCGCTCACTGAGGCCCACGAGCGCCTCGCCCAATTGCATGAGTTGCTCTTCAGATGCCTTGCGCTCACGGCGTTGATCCGTCCGAGACGTCAGATCTTCCGCATCGTCTTCTGAGGTCAGAGAGGCATCGACCGGCTTCGTCGGAGGCATCGATGGCGAGGACTTTACCCACTGGGACAATTCTCACCAGCCGCGTGGCTCGAGTTCGCGCGAAAAACCCGGAAATTCACGCGAAATTCACGAAGTCGAGGCGCCTTATTTCGCGCGCGTGTCTCGGCACGGGCGTTGCTCAGCGGAGCCTTGAGGAAGTGGTTTGCCCCCCCATGCCCAACACACCGAATAACCCCATGATTCGACCTCACCGCTCCAAACTCTGGAGCATCGTTCTCGCCGGTGGCGAAGGTGCTCGTCTTCGCTCGCTCACTCGAGCACTGCACGGCACGGCTCTCCCCAAGCAGTTCGCGGTCATCCGTGGCAATCGGTCACTCTTGCAGGCGACGATACGGCGCTGCGCCTCATGGAGCGACGCGGAGCACTCGGTGGTCGTCGTCGCCGGCGAACGCGAAGCCCTGGCGCGACGGCAGCTCGACGATGTCGACGGCGTCGAAATCGTGGCGCAGCCGAGTAACTGCGGAACGGCGCCGGGGCTGCTGTTGCCGCTCTGCCACGTTCTGGCCCGCGACCCCAATGCGGTCGTCGCGGTGGTCCCGTCGGATCATCACGTCGCGGACGACCGCCCAATGGTCGAGTCGGTACGCCGCGCGGTGGCGCTCGCCACAGCCACCGATTCGATCGTGCTCATCGGAGCGGTCCCCGACGGGCCCGAAGATCAATACGGTTGGATCGTCCCCGACGGCGACAGCGATCGCATTCGCCGATTCAGCGAGAAGCCGATGCTTTCGATCGCGCGAGAGCTCTTCACGAGTGGCGCGCTGTGGAACACGTTCATGATGGTGGGCCGCGCCTCGAAATTCTGGCAACTGTCGCGCGATGCGCTCCCGCGACAATGCGCGCTCTTCGAGGCGTACCAACCGGCCATCGGCACGCTCGCGGAGCGGTACGTGGTGAAGCAGCTCTATGAAGACATGGAGACGGCGGATTTCTCGCGCGACGTGCTCGAAAACGCCGATGGCCTCCGCTTCGTGCGGCTCTCGCCGTGCGGATGGTCGGATTGGGGCACGCCCGAACGCGTGATGCGGAGCTTACGCGGAACGGACGAGCACACCGCGCTCGTCGAACGCCTGCGAGCGAAAGCACGCGCTCGCCTGTCGTCGAAGGGCCGCCGCGCCGCGAGCGTCGACGAACGCGACTCGAGCGCGGGCCACGGCGCCGGCGAGTGATTCAGGGCCGCAATCGGGTCTTCAAGAGCACCGTCTCGTACGGGTTCCAGGTCGACACGTTCCAGTACACGTCGGCTTCGGTTCCGTCACCGCGTGCCTCGGTCCATGGATCGACGATGTTCGGCGCGTAGAGGAAGCCCTCGGGCGTCAGCAAGTACCCCGGCGCGGGTGAGGTCGGGGTGCAGCCGACCGCGACGCATCCGGGGTGATGCAGGATGCCGCCGAGCGCGTACTCGGAGCCGAGCAGCGGCGGATTGACGGCGGGATCGCCGGCTTCGAGCACCGGCACCGGCGCGGTCCAGGGTCCCCAGGGATCGGTCGCGAACCGCGCGTGAACCGCACCTTGGGGATCGCGCTTCACTCTGCCGAAGCTCGGACCCACGAACACGCTGAGAACGAACGGCGGGAAATCGCCGCCGTAAAACATGACCCAGCGGCGGAGCGGCGCGACGTAGCTGATCGTCATCTTGTCGACGATGTCGAACGTCTCGAACTCGGGCACCGCGCCGCCACTCAGATCGAGTGCGCGCGCTTCCGAAGGGTCGTCGGAGAACGACGGCTTCTTGCCGGCGAGCCCTGAGAAATAATGCGGCGTCCACGCGATCTGCCCCGTCGCGCTGAACTCCGGCATCGGGACGTACGCGAAATAAAGCCGCGAGTCTTTGCCATCCGCCTGAATGCCGACCGAGTTCGGCCGACCCCAGAGGAGCACCTGTTCCGTGTCGGGCGCCGCTCCGCTCGCGGGAGCGTAGTCATTCTGGGTCGGATCATCGCGGCTCGGATCGAAGTCTTCGACGGTCTTCGCGATCGGATTTCTGAACTTGTTGGTGAGCCAGGGGCCCGTGTCGTACCGCGTGGGGAAGGACGGATCGGCGTTACCGACTTCGTGATGGAACACGAGCGAGTCGAGCCGGCCGTCTTCGTCGCCGGTGCCGTACATCGAGCTCGTGCGATCCTGACAAAGGCCGCCCGCTGCGGGCACGACGCAGGTTGCTCCCGCATCGCAACGCGTCGTCCCGACGATGCACGGTGTCGCGAGCTCGCCCGAGGTGTCGGAGCAATATCCCATCTGCGTGTCGCAGGTGAACCCCGTCGCGCATGCCGGCGCGGCGCCGCCCGAGCACGGCACCGTCGCGTCGCGACGAAAAATCGCGAACGCGCCGTCGCGCGCGTTGCTGAACGCGGTCACCACCGTGCGTCCGAGTCCCATGTCGAGCGGCGGCCCCGAACCGCCACGGTACAGCTCGATCGACGCGACCTGGTCCGACGCGCCGAGCGCGAACACGACGGGGGGCCCTCCGTTTTGCCAAGGCGTTTCCCCGGCATCCGGAGGATGCGCAGCGACATAGGCGTCGACCGAATCGCCGTCGGGAAAGCCGTCGGGGCCCGCGGTCGAAATCGCGCCTTGCGTGTCGTCCTCCGTCTTCGAGATCGGCGTCGCGATCGAATCCGCCCAGGTGTCGCCGAAGAGAAACCGAATCTCGTCGTGATGAACGAACGACACGCCGAGATCAGTGCCGTAAAATCCGATGCTCTCCTGCCCCGGCGCCGGTCGATACAGCGGCCCGACCAGCGCGGCGAGCTTCGTCGG
>DATBBD010000681.1:0-8920 GCA_036271175.1 Polyangiaceae bacterium
ACGAGCAGCGGCTCGAGGCCGCCGTACGGATACTTAT
The DNA here is from genome assembly GCA_036271175.1 of Polyangiaceae bacterium. GTDB lineage: Bacteria > Myxococcota_A > Polyangia > Polyangiales > Polyangiaceae > DASZVB01. Next base: position 38 of record DATBBD010000681.1, read on the forward strand.
CGATGGGAAACGGGTACGAGCTCTCCGACCACCCCACGACGCGTCCCGGCGTGAGCTCGAACGCGATGGACCGGCCGCTCGGCACGAACGCCACGTTCTCGCTCACCGAATCATCGCCGAGCGCGCGCCCAGTTTCGGCGGCGAAAACGCGCCGCAGGCCCGATTCGAACACCTGGTACACGAACAGGCTCTTCCGATCGACGACTTTGCCGCCCATCTGCTTGCTCTCCTTGGCGTGGAGCAAGCCACGCACGAGGATTTCGGCCTTGCCGTCGCCGGTGACGTCCTTGGCCGTCACGTCGACGATGTCCTTCGGCGAGTCCACGCCGATCGTGATGTAGGCGTAGCTCATCCCTTCTTTGAAGCCCTTGCCGAACACGACGATGTCTTTGCCGTGAATGAGCACGCGCTCCGGCGTCGCGTCACCCGCGACGTCCGCGACGAAGTCGAACCGCGGTCGCTCGATCCCGACTTTTCGATCCGTCCGGTACAGCGCGTACACGCGCTCGAGGAGCTCGTCCGGCGACGGGGCCCGCGGGCGCGGCGGCAATGACGTCGTGGTGGCCGCCGGCGTCGAATCGCCGCTCGACTCGGACGACGACCGCTTGCCGGGGTTGTACCCGGGAGGCCCGAGCAGCGGCTTATGCACGGCCGGCTCCCACTTCTCGCTGCCGGCGAGCGCGAACTTGCTTCCGTTCCACTCGTACGACTCGGATTTCACGGTGTCCCAAGGGAGCAGTGTCGGATCCATGTCGGACGAGACGGGCTCGGCGTACGTCGCCGGTTCGAAGCCTTCCGACTTCCCCTGTGCGATCACCAGGTCCACTTTCGAACCGTTTTGCTTCAGCGAGACTTCGTTTCGGATCGAGCCCTCTTTGGTGACGATGCCCGTCTCGTGCTGGTACACGACGGTCGGCGAATCGCCGCTCTCGACGCGCAAAATCTGTACGATCTCGCGGTAGTCATCGCGTTTTCCGACGCGCTTGCCGATCACGATCTCGGCCTTGCCGTCGCCGGTCAGATCTTCGACGTTGAAGCGCGTGATGTTCGACGCCTCGCCCACGCCGAGGTCCTGGTAGAAAAATTCTTTTCCGCCGCGGTAGTTGGCGCCGACGATCGTCAAGTATCCGCCGAACACCGAGACGGCTTCGAGCGACGGATCGCCCGCCACGTCGCCCGCGCCGAACCGCGCCGGCATCGACGAGAGCCCTTTCGGACGCACCAGGGTTCGATAGAGCCCCTGCTCGGCTTCGAGCAGGAGCGGCGGCATCGACGCACCGGTGCCCGCGCTGGTCGCGACCACGCCGTGGATGGAGCTGCCGTCGACGTCGACGTAACGGAGCGCCGCGCGCAAGCCGGCGCGGATCCGCTTCGATTCGGGAAATGTGGCCCATGGAATGGACGCTTCGAAGACGTAGCCGCCGGCTGCTGGCGCTTCGACGAGGCGCGCGCCGTGCACCGGGGAGCCGTCGAGCTTCACCGCGCCCGCGCTGTGCCCCACGATTCCGGCGTAGAGCCGCACCGCGTACGGATGAAAGCCGCGCTCCGTCGGGAACGCGAGGTCGAGCTCGCCGTAGTCTTCGTGATCGCCGAAGCTCGACGTTCGCACCAGCTTGTTGTCGCGGATCTTCATCGCGACGTAGACGTTCTTGTCGTCGTAGCCGATCGAGCCCGTCGCGGACGGATCGCCGCCGCTCGCGCTCCCCTGCACCACGTCGGGAAGCGCGTCGAGCTTCGCCGGCCATTCGCGGAGCAAGCCGTCGATGCGCACCTTCTCGCCGGCGAGCGTCACCGCCTCGAGCGCGGCGCCCCGCGCCGGTTTCGGGTCGGTCACGATGACGGCCGCGGCCGTCGCGAGCGCGACGGCGATCGTCGGCACGGCGCGCAGCGTCCCCACATCGAAGGCACGTGGCTTCGAGCGTGCCAAAACCCCTGTAACTTTATCGATCCCGCGCGTGCCGCGCCGAGCCTCGGGTTCGCTCGCTCCCATCGATCAGCGCTTCACCTGGAGCTCGCTCCGCTCTTCGGCTTCGAGATCGGCCAAGGCCCGTGCGAGCTCGTCCTGTTCGGCTTCTTCGGTCGCCGCGTGCGCCGCGCTGGCGGCGTCGGCGCGCGGCGTGGCTCCTGCGTCGACACGAGCCGGTTTCGGCGCGGGCTCGGGCGGCGCGAGCCCCATTTTGCGCTTCAGCGCGAGCAAGTCTTCGTCGGCGCCCGCAGTCATTTCGAGTTTGCCGAATTTTTGCGCGAGCACGTCGCCCGAGTATTCCTCGGAGAGCTCGGCGCCTGCTTCCGCTTCCGCTTCCATGCGCTCGACGCGATCGGCCATGTCGTCGAACGCCTCGAATGCGCTCGCTCGCTTGAGGCCGCCGAGCGTCTCCTGGATCGCCTTCTGAGCTTCGGCGCGTTTCTTCCGTGCGATGAGCAGATTCTTTTTCCGCTTCGCTTCCTCGATCTTGTTGTTGAGCGCCCGGAGCGCGAGCTTCAGCTGGTCGACGCCGGCTTTCTGCTTTTGCCACTGCGCGCGGTATTGCTCGGCCATGTCGGCGTGCTCTTTTTTCCGAGCGAGCGCCTCCTTGGCGAGCGCGTCGTCGCCGGCGCGGACGGCCATCATCGCCTTCCGTTCCCAGTCGGCGGCGTTGGCGCCCTCGGTGTCGGCCAACTTCGAGAGGCGCTTCTCGTCGGCGATGGCGAGCGCGACCTGGCGCTTGGCCTCGTCGAGCTGCTTTGCCATGTCGACGACGATCTGATTCAGCATCTTCTCCGGATCTTCGGATTTGCTGATCAGATCGTTCAGGTTCGCTTTGATGAGCCTCGCGAGGCGCGCAAAAATGCCCATGACTTCCTCGTGGTCCTCTGTTGCTTGGCTACTTGGCGAGCTCGCGGAGCGACGGCACGTGCTCGGCGATCGCCATGTCGATGTTGGCCAGGACGGCTTCCAGCTCGCCGATGTCCATCGACGCGAGCTCGAGCGCCGCCGAGAGCACGATGCGGTTTCCCTCGATGCCATAAGCGGCATGCAAGAGATCCGTCGCGTTCAGCTCGAGCAGCTTTCTAAATAGCTTCGTTTCGGCGGATGCGTCACTCGACGGCGCGACCCCCACTTCGACCTGCACGACCACGACCGGCGACGCGACGCGCAGCACCGCGACCGGGCTGTTCGGCCCCAAACTGACGAGGTACGTCTGCGCGTCGACCTTCTCGAATTTGCGATCCAGACGGGTGAGATACGCCTCGAGGTCGTCGGTGGAGGTCGCCATACGAGCTCAGGCTAACACGGGTCCGCCGGCCCGGCTCAACGCGGGCCGGTCTCCGGCAGATCGCGACGAATGCGCAGCACGACGAGCTCCGGCGGCGGGGGCGCTTCCGGCTGCACCGTGACGTGCTCGAGCCCGAATTTCTGTCGAAGGCAGACCGCCACGTCGCGGCACACCTCCACGCCGTGCGCTCCCGGCGCGAGCGTGACGTGCACCGTCAGCGCGTCGAATTCGTCGGAGATCCGCCACACGTGCAGATCGTGGACGCCGCGAACGCCGGGGCATCGCAGGATCATCCGCTCCACGTTTTTGACGTCGATGTGGGCCGGCGCGGCTTCGAGGAGGATCCCGGTGGTCTCGCGGAGCACGCGCCACCCGCTGTACGCGACGAGCACCGCGATGACCGCCGAGAGCACCGGGTCGGCGCGCGTGGTCGCGAACAACAAGACGGCGAGCGCCGAGGCGATCGCCGCGACCGAGCCGAGCGCGTCCACCGCGACGTGCGCGAGAGCGGCGCGGACGTTCATGCCGCCCCCGCCGCTCGAGAGGATCCACCCGACGAACAGGTTCACGCCGAGCCCCGTGCTGGCAGTGACGAGCATCGGGACACCCTGGATCGCGTGCGGCGAGTGCCACCGTTCGATCGCCTCGACGACGATCCAGAGCGCGGTCACCGCGAGCGCCACGCCGTTCAGGAACGCGGCGAGCACCTCGGCGCGTCGATGGCCGAACGTCGTGGTGTGGGTGCGCGGGCGCTGAGCCCAGACGCTCGCGAAGAGCGCGAGCCCGAGCGACGCCGCGTCCGACAGCATGTGCGCCGCGTCGGCGAGGAGCGCGAGACCGCCGCTATACACCCCGACGCCGGCCTCGACGAACATGAATGCCGTCGTGAGCACGAGCGCGATGGAGAGCGCGCGCGTCGACGCTTCGGCGTGCGAGTGCCCGTGATGACCGTGTCCGTGATGTGCGCCCTGCTCGTGGTCGCCGAGATCGTGATCATCGTGGTCGCCGTGATCGTGATCATCATGGTCGTGCGCGTGCCCCGCGTGAACGTCGCGGTCGTGCGCGTGCGGCTCGCCGCGCGCGGCGTGGCCGTGGGCCTCGCCCCCTCTCCGTCGCTCGCGCTCGCGCTCGCTATGGGACACTTTTCCTAGCCTTACGGCGGCGCCCCGCTCTGATCAAGCGGGCGGGCCCGGCGGGTCGACGAACGCCGGATGCTCTGTTATGCTCGGCCATGTTTGAGGAAAAGCTGCGCCAGTGCCTGACGTTCGATGACGTCATGCTCGTGCCGGCTCATAGCGACGTGCTGCCGGCCGACGTCGAGGTCCGGTCGCGGCTCACCCGGAATATCGAGCTGAATATTCCCCTGGTGAGCGCCGCGATGGACTCGGTGACCGAGGCCCGAGCCGCCATCGCCATGGCCCGACACGGGGGGATCGGCATCATCCACAAAAACCTGTCGCCGGAAGCTCAGGCTGGCGAAGTCGACCGCGCCAAACGCGCCGAGAGCGGCATCATCACCGACCCGGTTTGCGTGCGCCCGTCGCAATCGCTCCGCGAAGCGCTCGGCGTCATGCGCGAACACGACATTTCCGGCGTGCCGGTGGTCGAGGGTCAATCGCCGGTCGGCATTCTGACCGCGCGGGACATCCGGTTCGAAAAGAACCTCGATCAGCCCGTGAGCGCGCTCATGACCACGAAGCTGGTCACCACGCACCCTGGCGTGCGGCCCGACGAAGCGAAAGAGCTGCTCCACAAGCATCGCATCGAGAAGCTCCTGGTCGTCGAAGGCGGCCGCCTCATCGGGCTCATCACGATCAAGGATCTTCTGCAGGCTGACAGGAACCCGCTCGCCATCAAAGACGAACGCGGACGCCTGCGCGTCGGCGCCGCCATCGGCCCCGGGCCCGATCGCAGGACGCGAACGGAAGTGCTGGTCGAAGCCGGCGTGGACGTCATCGTCGTCGACACGGCGCACGGCCATTCGAAGGGCGTGCTCGAAGCCGTCGCGGAGACCAAGAAGCGCTACCCGCACGTCGATCTCATCGCCGGAAACGTCGCGACGGCCGAGGGCACCAAGGCGCTCATCGAGGCCGGCGTCGACGGCGTCAAGGTCGGCATCGGACCCGGCAGCATCTGCACGACGCGCATGATCGCCGGGGTCGGCGTTCCGCAGGTCACCGCGGTCAACGATTGCGCGCGCATCGCCGACGATTACGACATTCCGATCATCGCCGACGGCGGCGTGAAGTACTCGGGCGACGTCGTGAAAGCGATCGCCGCGGGCGCGTCCACGGTGATGCTCGGCTCGATGTTCGCCGGCACCGACGAAGCCCCCGGCGAGCTCATTCTCTACCAGGGTCGCAGCTACAAGCTGTATCGCGGCATGGGGTCGCTCGGCGCGATGAAACGCGGCTCGCGCGATCGCTACGGCCAAGGCGGCACCGCGGACGAAAAGCTCGTCCCCGAGGGCATCGAGGGGCGCGTTCCGCACCGCGGATCGCTCAGCTCGATCATCGCGCAGCTCGTCGGCGGTCTCCGCGCCGGCATGGGCTACACCGGCTCGCGCAATATCTCGGATCTTCGCAAGAAGTCGCGGTTCGTTCAGATCACGGGCCAGGGCCTCCGCGAAAGCCACGTCCACGACGTGTTCGTGACCGAAGAAGCGCCGAACTATCGCACTTAGTCAGAGCCCGAAGCGGTACGCGAGGCGAAGCCCGATCGAGCCGCCGACGGCGGGGCCCGTTCCGGGGGCGCAACCATTGAATGCGCTCCCGGATTGGCTCAACGCGTGCGCCGTGGCTTTCGCTTCGGTGAGGAACGAAAAGTCACGCGCGACGTCGAACTCCGCGCCGATCGCGGCCGCAAACCCGACGCCGACGGTGCCGGCATCGGAGCATTGATACGGCGAAGGCGGCGCCGAGAGCGGTGTGCTCGATTGTCGCGTGCCGGTCGCGCGCGCTTCGGGGAGCGCAGGCCCGACTTGGCCCGTCACGTACACGGCGGGGCGTGTCTGCGAGAAGTAGTAGCGCCCGCCGAGCCACAGCGTGTCGACCAGATACAAAGCATCGAGCACCTGCCCTGCCCCGTCCGTCGCGTAGTGATCTTTGCCGAGCCCGATGCGCTCGAACGCGAGCCCGAACGCGAGCCGTCGCGATCCGACCCACGCGCCGATGCCGAGCGTCGAATCGATCGCTTCCTCGACGCTGCGCGCGGCCTCGTTCGCCGGAAATCTCGCCGCGCCGTCGAACGCGGCGCCCGCTTCGATCGTGACGAACGTCTTCGACGTCGAAACCGTCGCGCTCGTCTCTCCTGCGACGGGCGCGCTCGGATACGTCGCGACCGGTGCATAGTACGGGCCCGGCGGATAAGCGGGCGCGTTCGGCGGCACTACCGCGGGCGCCGTCGTCGGCGCAGGCGCCGGTGTCACGCCGTTCGCGGTTTGGGTTGGGGGCGCCGTATACGCCGGTGCCGTCGGCGGCACGTCAATCGGCGTCGCCACGGACGCCGGCGTCGCGGGCGAAACCGCTGCGGGGGCCGGCGGCGCGCTGGGCGGCTTTGCCGCGGTCGGCGCTGGGGGCGCGTTGCTCGGCACTGGGGGGGCGGCTGCCGGTGCCGGCGCGCTCGCCGGAGGCGCCGCCGATCCGGTCGTCGCGGCCGCCGGATCGGCCCTCGCCGTCATCGACGCGAGAGTGAACACGGCGCTCGCTTGCAAGATGCGACTCGTTCGGTTCATGAGAAACCCTTCCTGCTTACGTCTCGGCGAGGGAAAGCGCAGGTTCATGTGAAACCGGTTCACATCTCGAAGAGGGAAAGCCCGATCCCGTCGAGGGCGAGCTCCACCAGTTCATCGTCGCCGACGCCGGGTGGATCGAAGTAGTCATGAATGGCGAGACCGTCGAGCGCGCCCAGCATCAGCCGCGGCACGATATGCACCGGGATCTTCGACTTGAGCCCCATCGCGTCGAGGCTCTTCGTCAAATGATCGACGAACTGCTTCCGGTTCGTCTCGAACACCTTGCCGAGCGCCGTCCGCAAGCGCGCGTCGTGGAGGCCCTGAGCCGTCAGATCCGCGAGCACACGAAGCTCCGGCACGCCCTCTTTGCGCATGCTCCGCATTTCGTGGATGGCGCGACGGATCCGTTCCGTCGGCTCTCCGGGCCGGTCCCAAGCCTCGCGCACTCGTTCTCCGGCGACCGTGGCGCAGTGCTCGAGCACTTTCGCGATCAGGTCGTCCTTGCTCTCGAAGTGATAATGCACGGCGCCTTTGCTCATGCCCGCGGCGAGCGCGATATCGCTCACGCTCGTCTTCGCGTAGCCTCGCTTGGCCAGCGCTTGAACTGCGGCCTCGAGCACTTGCCGTCGACTCGTTTCGCTCTTCTTGTACGAGCCTCGGAGGCGTGGCTTGGCGTGCATTCTCGGAACTCGCCACCGAGGTCTTCGCGTGGCGGAGGCCGTCGCGGCCTCCATCGACCCGCGAGCCTATCCTCTTCGAACCGCAAAATCACCGGGACACCGCGAAAACCCCGGCCAAGAAAGTCCTATTTTTGCCCGAGAAACGCCGTTGACAGCATCGATCCGTGCTGCCAGATTCCGCCGCGGAGAGATGTCCGAGTGGCCGAAGGTGCCTGATTCGAAATCAGGTGTACCCGAGAGGGTACCGAGGGTTCGAATCCCTCTCTCTCCGCCGCCACGCCGTTCAAACGTCGTGCGATCGACACCGATCGCGCGTCGAACTGCGCGACGCACGCCGCATCAGGGTCGACGATCACCGTCGCCGATCACGATGCGGCGCGGACGGGAGAGGTGACCGAGTGGCCGAAGGTGCATGATTGGAAAGCTGAGTCGGCAGTTTTCGATCAAGCCGAAACAGGCCGGACAGCGGAAAAGATGCCGGTTCGTGAGGGCGACGATCACGCCGATTCACGCCGACCGAGGCCGACGGGGCAATCCTGGGGCAAAGACTCGACCCCCGACGTGGTCGAGGCGGCGCTCGCGGATGCGCTGACGAAAGCGTCCGCCGCAGGCGAGTGGACGACGGTCGCGCAGCTCGCGCGGGAGCTCGAAGCACGGCGGGAAGCGCGTGTCGGGGTCGTTAAGCTCGACACTGCGCGGAAACGGCGAGAGCGTTGAGACAATGTTGTTTCTCGCGTTGGGTGTCTTCCTCGGTCTCGTGCTCTTCGCGGCCTGGGGCAACGAGGCTGCGTTGCTCGTCCGAGTCGCGACGCTTCCCGTGCTAGGCGCGCTCTCCAGGATCACCGTTGTGGTCGCGCTCGCGTGCGTAGCAGGAGGCTCAGCTGGTCTGGTGGTCTATGGCGCCGAAATCGCCTTCGGCTCGAGCCATGCGACATCGAGCGAGGTCCCGCCCGGGTTCCTCCGCGCTCGATCGCCAGACGGCACGTGGGGCACGATCCCCGAGGCGAACGCTCGGGCGGCATTCGCACAAGGGTACCAAGTCGAGTCAACCGAAGAGGCGACTTTGAAACGCGACCGCACCCGGGACGCCGAATTCCTCGAAAAAGCTACCGTCGTCGCCCTTGGTGTTGCGCTGTTGACGTTCGCGCAAGGATTGCGAAAAAAAGCCAGCGCTGGTGAACGCTAGCCAACAACAAGGAACCCCCGCGACGGC
>DATBBD010000682.1:0-4580 GCA_036271175.1 Polyangiaceae bacterium
TCCCCAACGGCGGCAGCGGGCTCTGCAAGAATCACGGGTGCGCCGCGTGCGTCGCGAATGCGGCCGGCAACACGGCATGCTCGGCGGCGTACGGAAACGGCGCGGGGTTCGTGTGCGCGTCGGGCCAATGCGTCGCGGGCGATTGCAACGTCGCTGCCGACTGCCCGGGCGGACAGATCTGCGGCTTGGACACGCCTCATCGGTGCGGCGACTGTTCGACCAACGCCGATTGTCGGAGCGCACCGGGATACGGCGCGGGTTTTCTTTGCGCATCGGGCCTCTGCGTCCCCGGCGATTGCGCGACCGACGCCGACTGCGCGACGGGAACCCTTTGTGGCGTCAGCGCGCCGAATCATTGCGGGCCCTGTGCCACGGACGCGGAGTGCGCCGCCGATCCGACGTACGGCGGGGGCACGATCTGCAACACGACGAGCGGGACGTGCGTGTCCTCGGCGTGCAGCGCCGAAAGCACCGCGTGCGACGCGAATGCCGGCGACGTGTGCTGTAACGGCGCTTGCGTCCCGGGAAGCTGCTGCAACGACAACGACTGCGCGACGGGCGGCGGTCAATCGGCGTGCGTCGACGACACGTGCACGTCGTGCAATCGAGTCGGCGGCAATACGGTGTTCGTCGATCCCCTCGATGGAAGCGACGCGGTCGGTACCGGCGACAACCAGGCGGGCTGCGCGTTCAAGACCATTTCGCGCGCGTTGTCGTTCGCGGCATCGTCGGCACAGGCCATCACGGCGGTCACGGTGCTCACGACCGGTCCGGTCGGGACGGACGACAACGGCGAAGTGTTCCCGCTCGTCGTCCCCGGTGGCGTGGCGCTCGCCGGCGACGCTGCGCCGGTCACGGTTCACGTGCCGTCGGGGACGGTCGGTTTCGTGCTCGACGCGGCGGGTTCGTCCGTAACTTGGTTCGCGATCGACGGACAAGGCGCGGGCCTCCACGGCGTCTGGGCGCGCCGCGGAGCCGACGCCGTCATCGGCGAGGTGAGCGTGACGAACATGACCGGCGATGGCATCGACGTCACCGACGACGGCATGCTCGAAATTCACGACGGCACGAGCTCGAGCAGCAACGGCGGCAACGGGGCGGCCGATGGAATGCGAATCGCCGACGCTGCGTTCGTGAGCGTCGTCGCCGGGGGCAGCGACCCGATCCACTTCGACGGCAACGCCGAGCACGGCATTTTCGTCACCGGGCAGGGCTCGATCGCGATGCAAGGCAAACCCGCGAACGCCACGGACGGGACGATCACCGCGAACGGCAATGGCGTCACCGGCGTCGCGATCGAACAGACGCCGAATGCCGGTAGTCCGTCGAGCACGCTTCGCGGCGTGGTCGCGTCGCTCAATACCGGCAGCGGCTTCCGTTTTGCGGGTGGGACCGGGGTCACCCTCCGCGGCAGCGTGGCGCTCGGGAACCATTCGAGCGGCGTTCTCGTCGCGAGCTACGAAAACGGCAGCCTGCGCAGCAACGAGACGTCGAAGATCGATCTCGGGACGGACCCGTCGTCCGATCCCGGCGACAACGTGCTGCAGCTCTCTGCCGGAAACGACCCGAACGTCGGCGCCGGGATCTGTCTCTCCCTCGACCGGATCGCCGGTTCGTCACTCAGCGCCGCGGGCAACACCTTCTCCGGGCCCGTCAATTGCGCCGACACCGCGGGAACACTCATGCGGAACGCGACGTGTACCCGGTCGGTCGACATCTCGGTGCGCGCCGTCGGCGCGACGGCGAACACCATCGTCGTTTCCGAGTGCCAATAGCACCCGGGCTTTTCAACGCGACGACACGAGCTCGGGCGAAGGGGCGCTGTCGCGGGTGCCTTTCGGCTCCACGTTGGCGCGAAGAGCCGGTCGCGGCGCGCGCGCCGAAGAAGGCTCCTTCGAGGCGTTTTCCACGACGTCGTGCACGAACCGCAACTTCGCAACCGCGCGCTCCGAGAGCACGAAGGGATACAGATCAGCGAGCCCCATCGCGCGGTTCATGCTGTTCAGCGCGGTCGTGAGCGGGATCCACGCCGCGATCAGGTCTTCGAAATCTTCGAAATCGAGGAGCCGTGTCGCGACCGCGCGCGGGCCTTTGCCGCCCCCGACCGGGCTCGGTCGAAGCGCCATGCCGTAGCTGCGCGCGGTGTCGAGGGTTTCGACGATGTGGAGATAGTGGGCCCACGATTCAGCGAAATCCTCCCAGGGATGCATCGAGGCGTACGAGCTCACGAAGTTCGTCTGCCAATCAGCTGGGGCACCCTGAGCGTAGTGGCGCTTCAAAGACTCGTCGTAGTCGACGCTCTCGTCGCCGAACACCTCGCGACAGGCGCCGTGTTGCGCGCCGTCCTTGATCAGTCGATCCCAGTAATAGTGCCCAATCTCGTGTCGAAAGTGGCCGAGCACGGTGCGGTACGTTTCTCCGAGATCGAGCCGTCGCTTCTCGCGGAACGGGTCGTCGGCTTCGGCGACATTGATCGTGATCAGACCATCGGAGTGGCCGGTGAACACCTTCTCGGAAGCGTCATCCTCCAGGAAGGAGAACGCGAGACCGTTCACCGGGCGGTCGACGCGGGATTCGACCGGGAGCCCGAGAGCGAGAAGCGTGTAGAGCAGCCTTCGCTTTGCCTGCTCGAGGCGGTGCCACGCCTCGTGCGATTTGGGGCTCGAGAGGTTCGGAATCGTGTCGTCCAATCGGCACGACCGGCAAAAAGGGTTGGGGTCGGAGTCCGGCACGGCCCAGTTGCAGACCTGTTGCCCGAGGTAGTTCGCGCACAGGTGATAGGTGTCCCCTTTTTTTCCCTCTGCAGATAGCGCGACGACCGTGCTGCCGTTCGATACGTCGGCGGGCAGCTCGACGGCACTGACGATGCGTTTGTCGGGTAAGTACGCGAGCTGGTGGCCGCAGTGCGTGCAGAGCACATTCTCGAAGAAAACGAGCTGACCGCAGCTCGTGCACGTGAAGATCTTCATGCCTCGCCCAAGGCATGAAGCGGACCAATCAATTTCCCGTCATTTCGCCAGGCTGCAGGCCGTGCGAGCCCCTGGCAAAACGACGCATGGCGTGCAGGAACGCCCCAGTTACCAGACGACTCCCGTCGATGCCGAGAAGCGTCGAAGGTCGAGGGTCATCGGATAGTCGGGGCTCCGATTCCGATCGGGGTGCGAATCCTCTTCGCTGTAGACGAGCCGCCCCGGCGTGTGACCGAACGGCGAGAACAACGACGACCGGCGCGACTCGGCCTCGTAGGCGTTGATGGGGAACGTGTCGTACGAGCGGCCACCGGGGTGAGAGCTGTGGACCGTGCACCCGCCGAGCGATCGTCGCGTCCAGAGATCCGCCACGTCGAAGACGAGCGGCGTATGAACGGGGATGGTCGGATGAAGCGACCGCGGCAAGGGCCACGCCCGATAGCGGACGCCGGCGACCATTTCCTCCTTCGTTCCCGTGGGGTGCAGCGGAATGCGGATCCCGTTGCACATGACGGCGTGGCGCGTGTCGGCCGCGCCGCGCACCAGCACTTCGAGCCGGTCGAGCGACGAATCGACGGCGCGCGACGTCGCGCCGCCCGCCGACTCCTCGGCGAGCACGTGCCACGGTTCGAGCGCCCGTCGTAACGTCAGCTCGACGCCGTCGTACGCGACGGTCCCGAGCTTCGGAAAGCGGAATTCCTGGTGTGCGTCGAACCACGAGAGGTCGACGGGATAGCCAGCGGCGTTCAGATCGCGAACGACGTCCTGGAAATCCCTTCCGACGAAATGTGGCAAGAGGAACCGGTCGTGCAACACGGTTCCCCAGCGCGGAAGTCGCGCGCGATAGGGCACCTTCCAGAACCACGTGAGCAACGATCTGACGAGGAGCATCGTGACCAGGCTCATTCGCGGATGCGGCGGCATCTCGAACGCGCGCATTTCCAGGAGCCCGAGGCGTCCGCTCGTCGAGTCCGGCGAGTAGAGCTTGTCGATGCAGAACTCCGAGCGATGCGTGTTGCCGGTAATGTCGGCGAGGAGATACCGGAACGCGCGATCGACGCGCCACGGCGGGACGGTTCGCCCGTCCGCGTCGTCGAGAGCGCGGAACGCGATCTCGAGCTCGTAGACGGCTTCGTGCCGCCCTTCGTCGACTCGCGGCGCCTGGCTCGTGGGTCCAATGAAGAGCCCCGAAAATAGGTACGAGAGCGACGGATGATCGTGCCAATAGCCGACGAAGCTTCGCAGAAGATCGGGGCGCCTCAAGAACGGGCTATCGGCGGGCGTCGCGCCGCCGAGCGTGATGTGATTTCCGCCGCCGGTTCCGACGTGGCGCCCGTCGAGCAGGAACTTCTCCGAGCCGAGCCGCGAATATCGCGCCTCGTCGTAGAGCACCGAGGTCGTGTGGACCATGTCCTTCCACGACACCGCCGGGTGGACGTTCACCTCGATGACTCCGGGATCCGGCGTCACCGAAAAATGGACGAGCCGCGGATCCGAGGGAGGGGGATACCCTTCGACCAGGATCGGCAGCGCGAGCTCCTTGGCCGTCGCTTCGATCGCGCTGATCAGCACGAGGTAGTCTTCGACGTGCGTGAGCGGCGGCACGAAGAT
>DATBBD010000683.1:0-1945 GCA_036271175.1 Polyangiaceae bacterium
GTATCCACTCGACGAGCGCTTTCTCGCCGCACTCGACGAAGGCATGCCCCCCTCGGGCGGCAACGCTCTCGGTTTCGATCGCCTCGTCGCGCTCGCCCTCGGCGTCCCCCGCATCGCCGACGTCATGGCCTTCCCCGCCGAAGCTATCTCATAAACCTACTACGCCCCCCCGCTGCTTCGGTCGGCCTCCTCGAAATACCAGCGTATGCCTCCGTCGGCCTCCCTATCATCGGGGTGCTCGCTACGGTTTCTGAGATAGCTTCGTGTTCGTGTTTATTGCCCGATCGGGGGCACTTTTTTCGCTGCGGCGGCGGCGATGAATCGGACGGCGTCGGCGTTGGCGCTCGGGACGTCGAAAACGACGAAGTGTCCGTCGTCGCCCTTCGGTGGGCCGTACTCGCGGACGCCGAGGGTCACCGTGTGGCCGCCGATCGCGAAATCGCCCGAAAGCGGCACCGCGACCTCCGCCAGATCGCCGATGGCGTCGGGCTTCGTTGCGGTCGCGTCGTGCGCAGCGAGCGAAAGCCCCGCCGCGAGCGAGTACGCTTGCAACGTGATCGGGGGCGCGTAGGTGTCGCCGAGCCCGTACGTTTCGAAGACGCTCTTCGACGTGATGCCGGTCTCCGGTACTTTGCCGATCGATTGCGCGAAATTGAGCGGGTCGGCGGGGTCGATCCATTGCTGAAGAATGGTGAGCACCGGATGATATTCACCGCCCGCGAGCTGCGTCCCGTCGTAGTCGCCGCCGAGCAAGAACGGCACTGCCGCCGCGATGTTTTGCGGCGAGGTCTTGTTCAAGAGCGCCTCCATCAAGCTCGCGCCGTTCCCCGAAAGCACCGCAGCCGTGTAGTCGTTCGTGAACGGCAGCCCGAGGCTCCCGGCCAGCGAACCCTGTGAGTGACCGAAGAACACGACGGCCGCGCCGTTGATCTTGATCGCGGCGCCTCCGGTGGCGACAGCTGGCACGGCGAGCGCGCGGGCGAGACGTCCGACCGACACCACGTCCGCGGCCCCTTGCATGGGGTTCCCGCGCGCCGCGGAGGGGTTTCGGAAATTGAAGAATAGATCGTCGGGCGACGCCGTGGACGCACCACGCCGCGTGCCGTGCTCGACTTGGTCGTAACCGAGGACGGCCATGGGCGGCGTCGCAGTGGCGAGCACGCCGGCGACCTCGGGGCGAACATGGTCGCGGAACGAGCCGCCCGTGCCGTGCGCATAGACGACGAGCGGATATCCCGCGGCGGGTTGGGCGCTCTTCGGCACCGTCAACGACGCACAGACGGCTTCGGTGCGCACCGGCTTCGTGTCGATGTCGCCGCCCGACGCGAGATACGGCTCGGTTCCTTTTTGGAAAATGGGGAGCGTGATGAGGGCGTGGTACTCGTCGTAGTCGGCGGTGCCGGTTCCGCAGGCGCGATCGCCGTCGGCTTCCGGGCACGGCGACGTCGCGCCGGCGACGCACTTCACCCACCCGGCCGCGGTCGGTGCGGTTGCGGCTTTCGCTGCGGCCGCGAGCGACGCCATCGGCGTCTGCGCGGGTCCCGCGGTCAACACGGTAGCGTCCAGGACGGTGGTCGGAAGTACCTTCGCGTCGCTGAGATAGTCGCGGAACGGCTTGTACGCGGCGTACGCGTTCGCGAGCGCGGCGTCCGCGGGGGCCGTTGCGGCGAGGAGCGCGACGAGCTGGGGCGCCCGCTGAATGGCGAGGCCGCTCGCGTCGTGCCCAGCGGTCGTCAAGTACGCGGCGTAGACGTGGCCCGGCGCGAGCGGCGCGCCGAGCGGACGCCGTACGCCGAGCCAGTTGTCGCAAATGTACTTCCCAGGGGCCGACGAATACGCCCACTCGGCGCCGGCGCCCGTGGGGTTTGTCGGGTCGGTGATGTCCACGAACTGGACGGGGCTCGTCGTGCCCGTCGCACGGAACGTGTCGAAGTCGATCGGCCCC
>DATBBD010000684.1:0-3436 GCA_036271175.1 Polyangiaceae bacterium
GGACCAGCGCTTCCAGAGGGCGTCCACGAAGGCGAAGTCGTTTCGCGGCACGATGCGTTCGGGCAGGAACGGCAGCGTGAAAAACACCATGTAGCCGCTCCGGAGTTGCTGCCGAACGCTGGCGGCCAAGTTCTTTTGAAACGCGGCGACGTGAGGGACGGCGAGCGTGACGGCGCGACGAAACGCGCGCGGAGCGTGAGCGACGGCGGCGTAGGTCGCGGTCGCACCCCAGTCGTGTCCGACGAGCACCGTGGCGCGTTCGGGCGACAGAGCGCGGGAAAGCTCGACGAGATCTTCGCCGAGGCGTTTCTGGTGGAAGGGGCCGCGCAACGTGGACGGCGCGTAGCCTCGCAAGAAGGGCATGACCGCGCGGTAGCCGGCGCCGACGAGGCGATCGGCGACGGGGAAAAATGTCTTCGGATGATCGGGGAAGCCGTGCTGCAACACGACCAGCGGAGCGGTCGGATCGCCGAGCTCGTAGTAGGCAAACTCGCCGCCCGGTAGCGATTGCCGCCGGAGCGTGACGTCGTCGTGGTGGGTCATCCGTGCGCGAGTTCTACGACGGAAGCCAGCCGTTCCGCGACGCCCTCGAGCACCGGGTGGGGGATCGTCGCGCCGTCCGGCAGCACGACGGCTCCCACGATCTCGTCGTCCGCTCCTCCTGGCGCATGCAGGATGATCAATCGGTACGCGCGCTCTCCGATTTCGAGCCGGCTTGGATCCTCGGCGCTGTCGGCGACGCAGGTTTCGGTGTCGGCCTCCGACTCGAAGGCCGCGACGCGTTCTTCGACCCATCGCGCGACGAGGGATTGGTTGTCGATTCCGCCGATCCGCGCCACGCAGCGAAATTCGCCTTCGTGAGCGACGAACAGGTACCCCTCTCGCGTCTCCGTCAATTCGGAGAGCTGCTTCAGGGCCCACTCGGCGCTGCCGGACGGCGTGTGGTCACCGCCGTGACGGAGGCGATGCACGATGGTCATGAGTCGCGGAGGTCGCGAGCTCGACGGGGTGCGGGAGTCGTCGTCTTTCTGTTTCGACGTCGAAGAAAGGCGGGCGAGTCGTTCGCAGCGCGCGACGAGCGCCGGATCGCGTGAGGGACGAAACCAGCGCTCGACTTCCGCGACGTGCGCGGCGACGGCGGGAACGTCCGCTCGGAGCGCCGCGACCTCCGCCAAGGCCTCGTGAAGGGTGCCCATCGTGAGCAGATTCGCCGCGGGTTCGTGGGCCGCGAGCAGAGCTCGGAGACCGTCTTCCGCGAAGGCCACGTTGCCGAGCGCGGCCTCGGCGCGATGCAGTTCGACTTGAACGCCGATGGTCAACGCGCAGAATTCGAGGTCTTCCGGGCGCGCGCCGCGTAGCGTTTCTTCGCAGGTTTCTTTGGCGCGCTGAGCGTCGCCGAGGGCGTTGTAAGCGCTCGCGCGCATGCCTTGCCCGCGCGTCCATCCGACGAGCTCGAACGGCGCTTCATCCTTGCCGATGTAGTCCAGGGCTTCGCTCGGGGTTCCACGAATGACCAAGTAAGCCGCGAACGCTCGGTAATACGCGAACCGGAGCGACGGCATCTCCGCGGCGAGTCGCTTGAGCTGCTCCACGCAATCCTTCAACCGCGACGCGTCGCGGGTCCTCGCGTACACGGTGACGAGCCCGCTGAACGTCCAGGTTTCGACCTGCCACGCCGTGCCGCGCTGGATGGCGTGCACTTCCACGCGCTCTCGGTACCGCTCGAACAGGGCGACGTCGCCGCGATTCGCGTGATACATCATGCGCACTTGGTCGGCGCTCATGTCGTACAACTTGAGCTCGAGCTTCTCGAGGCGCTCGGCGTAGTCGAGTGCCTTCGAATCGTCGCGCCAACACTCGGACACGCCGCGCGCATAGAGCGCGCCGGCGAGGTAGAGCGCGTGCACGTTTTCCGGCAAATCGCGGACGGCGTTCGGCCGGTCGAGCCGTTCGATCATCTCGGTCCATTGAGTGGCGGCCTGTCCGACCCGGTCGCTCAAGGTGTCGACGAGGTTCAAGCAGAACCGATGCATGAAGGTCGCGACGTGGTCGGGGCCGAGCGCGGTCATCGGCTCGAGCACCTTGGCGTATTTTCGACCCCCCCAGGGGTCGATGCAGATCGTGCAAACGCCGGTCAGCGCCGCGACGCAATTGAAGAGGAGCAACATCGCTTCGCGGAAGGTCGGCACGCGGGGGTTCCGCGACCTCCACGCGAACGACAGCGCTGCGGTCGCCAGGGCGGCGAGCAAGCTCAACTTCCGTCCCAAGAACGGACGAAGACGCCGGGCTCGCTTCAACCCGACCACCGTCTCCAGTGTTGATACGGCCTGCTCGCCGTAGCGCGTCGCGAGCCGGCGATCGGCGTAGTATCCGGCGAGCGCGAGCGGCGCGAGCAGCGTGACGAGCTCGTGCGGCGTGCGCCCTCGAGCTCGAAAATGCTCGAGCGCGACCTCGAGCGCCGGGACCGCGGGGCCGAGATCCGCGAGCTCGACGAGCCCGTAGTGCTTGCCGGCCGCGGCCACGGTGCAGCTCCCGCGTTCGTCGTCGCCGCCGCGTAGCAAGTGCACGCCCGCCTTGAGCCGGTCGAGCTCCGACAGCGCGGGAGAAGCGAGCAACCACTCGCCGAGGGTCCGATGCGCGCGCCGAAGCCGCGTCTCGTCGAGCTCGGCGTGGAGCCGCGCGCGGAGCGACTCGCGCGAGAAGCGGTATCCGTCGGGCGACCCCGTGAGCACTCCTTCTCGCACGAGGGCCTCCAAGCCGTCGAACAGGAGTCGTCGATCGAGCTCGGCCAACATGGCGCACATGTCGAGCGGGATCGGCCCTTCGCGGACGCTGAGCGTCTGACCGAGCGCGCGCGCGTGGGGAAGCAGACGGCCGAGACGGGCCGCTTCGGCGTCGACTCGGTTTGCCGGAAGACCGCCGGCGTCGATGGTCTGCGGAAGCACCCAGGCGCCCTCGGTGAATACGACGATGTGCTCGCGGTTCAGGTGTTCGGCGAGGTCCATCGCGTGCGCCGGGTTTCCCTCGGCGCGCTGATGAAGCAGATCGACGAAGCGCGTGAGGTGCTGCACGTCGCCGAATACCGAGCGAAGGAGCTCGGACGTCTCCAGGGGCGACAGCGGACCGAGCTCGAGCCGCGTCGCGTTCTGGCGGAGACCTTGGACGGCGATGCCGAACGGTGCGCGGTCGTTGCGGAGCGCTGCGACGACGAGCACCTTGCGCGCCCGCGGTTCGCGCCCGAGTGCCGCGAGCCACGCCGCGGAGCCATCGTCGAAGCGCTCGAGGTCGTCGGCGACGATCACGACGAGGCGCTCGCGCGCCACGGCCAAGAACCAGTCGCGGAGCGCCACTTGGACGCGCATGCGCGCCTCGCCGTGCGCAGCCGGCATGGGCGCGAGATCGGTCGCGTGGAGCCCCAGTCGATCGCGGAGCGCCG
>DATBBD010000685.1:0-5292 GCA_036271175.1 Polyangiaceae bacterium
TGCGAGTGCGGATCGTGAAGCGGGCGTGCGCGGCGCGTCCACTCGACCGCGCCGGAACGGACCGTCTTCGTGCGCAAGGTGGGCGGGCGCATCGCCACCGAGGGGCCGTACCAAATGTCGAACACCAGGAGCCCGCCGTCCGGGAGATGCCGTCGCGCCACGCGGAGCGCCGCGATCGTCGACGGCACGGTCGTTTCGTATCCGAGGGCGGCGAATAGGATCAGCGCCGCGTCGAAGCGACGTCCGAGATCGAGCTCGGTCATGTCGGCCTCGACGAACGTTGCGTTCGCCGGGCTCGCGGCGCGCGCGACGGCGAGCATCGAGGGCGACCGATCGACGCCCACGACGTCGTAGCCGCGTTCCGCGAGCCGAACGGCGTGGCGCCCGGTGCCGCACCCGAGATCGAGCACGTCTTTTACCGGGCGCGTGCCGTATCGCTCGAAGGCCTGCACGATCGTCGTGACTTCTCCGCCGTAGTCCTTGTCCGCGTAGAGTGAGTCGTAGGCCTCGGCGTAAAGCGGTCCGAACGCGGCGCCACGGGCCGACGGCGCGCTCGATTCCGCCGAGCTGCCACTGTCTCGAAGCGCGGGGCGTCCCCGTGACGACTCCGTCGCAACGCTGGCCGGCGGGCGTTCGGACGGCGAACCGGAGCCGATGGCGTCGCCGCGAGACGACGTGGGTGCGGCTCTCGAGCGCTGGCGTGCCGCGACGAGTGACTGTTCGAGCGCAGTCGCGACGCGATCGATCGCGTCGGCGTCGAGATCGAGCCCTGACGGTAAGTACAATCCACGTCGCGCGAGGCGCTCGGTGACCGGATAGCGTTCGCCCTCGAACAAGCCGAGCGCGCGGAGCGCGGGTTGTTCGTGCATGCCGGCGAAGAACGGACGCGTCTCGACGCCGCGCTCGGCGAGCGCTTTGCCGAGCAGCGCCGCGTCGAGGGGCGCGTCGTCGCGAAGAACGCCGGCGATCATCCAGTAGATCGGGTCGGCCCAGGCCCGGTCGTGCTGGAGCTCGAATTCGTCGATGCGAGCGAGTCGCGCCCGATACTCGGCGGCGATCCGCCGCTTCGTTCGGATGACGGCGTCGAGCCGCGCGAGTTGCGACACGCCGAGCGCGGCCTGCACGCCGGAGAGCCGATAATTCGGCGCGAGCTCGTCGTGCACGAACCGCCGCCCGCTGCCGAACCCGAGGTTTCGAAGCTCACGCAGGCGATCGCGTACTTCTTCGTCACGCGCGAGGACCATGCCGCCTTCGCCGGTCGTGATCGGCTTGTTCGCGTAGAAGCTGAACGTCGACACGTCACCGAGGCTCCCGGCGACGTGCGTCTCCGTCCCGTTGGCGTCGCGAACCGTCGCGCCGTGCGCTTCGGCCGCGTCTTCGATCACGCGGAAACCGTGCTGCGCGGCGAGCGCGGACAACGCCGCGTGATCGTACGGATGGCCGTACAGGTGGACGGCGAGCACCGCGCGCGTGCGCGGCCCGAGCCGGGTGCGACATGCGCCTACGTCGATGCAGTACGTCTCGGGGTCGACGTCGACGAGCACCGGTATCGCGCCGGCCATCACGATCGCGCGCGCGCATGAAATTATCGTAAACGCCGGACAGATCACCTCGTCGCCCGGGCCGATCGAGAGCGCTCGCACGGCGAGCTCGAGCGCGGCGGTGCCATTCGACACCGCCACTCCGTGCGGCATCCCGCAACGCGACGCCCAGAGGCGCTCGAACGCCTCGACCGACGGGGCGTTCGCCGAAACGTCGCCGCGCGCCGTGGTTTCCCGGACCGCGCGCGCGTCGTCTTCCGTGAGTGCTGGTGAGTAGACTGGTATAACGGCCATGGTGACGGGAATCGGTCGAGATAGCGGCGGCCTCGCCGCGGCGAGCGTGCTCGACCGAGCTCTCGAGCGTATCAGACTGACCGTCATTTTGCCCACGCTCGACGAGCGCGACAACCTCCGCGCGCTCGTTCCGGAGCTCATCGCCGCCGTGCCGCAACTCGGCGAAATCATCGTCGTCGACGACGGCTCGACCGACGGCACGCGCGAGTTCGTCCGCGACTATCATCACCGCGATCGACGGGTCGTCCTCATCGAGCGACAGGGCGCGCCGAATCTCACCGGAGCGATCCAGGACGGCCTCGACGCCGCGCGCGGCGAGCTCGTCGCGTGGATGGACGCCGATCAATCGATGTCGCCCGCGGATCTCGCGCGGCTCGTCGAGGCCGTCGAGGCCGGCGCCGACGTCGCGGTCGGTTCCCGGTTTTCCCCCGACGGCGGCATCAAGGGTCAAACCCACGGCGGCTCTTGGGGACGCCTGCGCGCCCTCGGCTCACTCGGCAACTCCGAAGACTCGTGGCTCGGCGTCGCGCTCAGCTGGCTCTTGAACGGCGCCCTTTTGCCCGCGCTCCTCGGCGATGGGGTGCACGACTACACGAGCGGCTTCGTCGTCGCTCGCGCCGACGCGCTCCGTCCGCTTCGCCTGCGCGGTCAGCACGGCGAATACTTCATCGACCTCTGGATGCGCGCGCGCCGTTCCGGCCTCCGCATCGTCGAGGTCGGCTATCGCATCAAGCCGCGCACCCTCGGCCGCTCGAAAACCGCCGAGCACGTCTTCGACTACGCGCGCCGCGGCGTCCGTTACCTGGGCGCCGCGATCACGGCGCGCTGGGCGAGCTGAGGAACCGGCGCAGCACGGGATGAAGCTGCTCGGGGACTTCGAGCGGGAAATAGTGTCCGCAGTCGACGAGCTCGGCCGTCGCGAGCTCGGGACAGAGCTCGCGAAACCGCGGAAGATTCGCGTACGGCGTAGGCGAACCGACGTACAGAATCGGGCAGCGGATCCGCGCTGCGGCCGTCTCGCCGTCGTACGCGAGCGCCGCGCGCAACGTCTGCGAGAGCACGCGCTGCGGTAAGCTTCGTGCGTACGCGATCATTTCGGCGCGGAGCGCTGGGTCGAAGCGCTCTCCGAGAAGCAGACCGAGGAGCGCGCCGGCCGTGACCCGATACTCCGCGGTTTCGAGCCGCGCGATCGCCGGTTCCAACGCGGCCGCCACCGACGGCGGCGCCGCGACGTGACACTCGAGGAGGATCGCCGCGCGTGCGTCGAAGCGCGACGCGAACTCCAGCGCGACGAGCCCGCCCAGACTGTGTCCGATGATCACCGGTCGGAGTAAGTCCAGCGCCGACGCCAGCCACGCCGCGTCTTCGGCGAAAGTCTCGACGCTGACGTTTTCAACGGACGCGTCGCTCTCGCCATGGCCGCGCAGATCGACCGCGACGACTCGGTGCGTGTCGGAAAACGTCCGCACCAACGGTTCGAACACGCCGCGCCGGGTGCCCCACCCATGAACCAAGAGCAACGAGGGCTCACCCGCGCCCGATTCTTCGTAGCCGAGCGCGAGGCCGTCGCGATGAAGTCTCACGGCGTCTCCGGCGCTTGTGCCGAGCCGTCCGGTTGATCTACCTTGCGAATCTCTTCGAGCGCGCTGCTTCTGGATTGCCCTGCGCCGCCGAATCGAGTCCCGAGTTCGACGTGACCGAGCTTCACGGTCCGTTGCATCGTCATTCCTGGCCTCCGTGCTCGCACCCTCGCGTCCTTTGCGACGCGGGTCACCCCCTTACTTTTCGCGTCTAAATTGGAAGCATCCGGGGGTGCGTTCGACCGGAGAATCCTGTCGCGCCGAGTGCGCTTTCGGTCATTGCCCGCAAGCGCGCAGCGTCGTTCCGAGCACCATGCACGCGGTCGCTTCCGCCGCCGCGCAGACGCCGTGAGCGCACCACGACGTGAGCGCGTGGTAGTTCGGGTCGGAGCAGGTGCAGCACACCGGCGAGCAATCGAGTGGGGTCGTGCACGCCGAGCCGGGCGCGCCGGTTTTCCACGCGAGCCCACCGGTCACGAACGCGCAGGTGTGGTCGACGTTCTCGCCGTCGCTCGCGACCGACTCGGGTTCGGCGACGGAGGTTGGTGTCGATGGACAACTCGCCGCGGCCGGTGGCCCCGCGGAACCCGTGTCGAGGGTCGATCCACACGCACCACACAGTCCGATCGCCATCGACGTGATAAAGGGCCCATCGAGCCGCGACAGCATGGCCGCAGCATAGTCGTTCATAAGACGCCGACCCCGCGGTGTGTGACGCCCAGTCGCGCGTGCGGCACCCGCGCGACGGTATTCGTCATGAAGGTGGGGCACTTCGCCCGACCGGGTTCGTGATCCAACACATCGGGCGAGTGTTATCGTGTGGGCTCGGATCCGCACACTCGACAAGGAGCGTGGAACGATGGTTCGCTCGTCCCCAGTTCGTGCGTTGTTTTGGTGCGCGCTCTCGGGCGCGGCTCTCGCGTGCGGAAGTAGTACGAGCTCGACGAACAAGCCGCCGCCCTCGACGGGCGGAGCCGGGGGTCGCGACGCGGGAACGGCGAAAAAGGACGCGGGCGTTTCCGACTCGGCGGTCGCCTCGGGAGGGAGCACGGCGAAGAACGATTCGGGGACGACCGATTCGGGGACGAACACCGACGCGGGCGCGACGGTCGCGCTCGCGCGACAGAAGCTCCGGCACGTCATCGTGATCATGCAGGAGAATCGATCCTTCGACAGCTACTTCGGGACGTTCCCGGGCGCCGAAGGGATCCCCATGAAAAATGGAAAGCCGGTGACCTGCCTGAACGATCCCGCGACCGGCATGTGCACGTACCCGTATCACGACACGAACGATAAGAACGGGGGAGGGCCGCATGGCGCTGCCGCAGCCACCGCGGACATCAACGCCGGCAAGATGGACGGCTTCATCGCTCAATCCGAGGGCGGGAGGAAGGGTTGCACCGATCCCAACGACCCGACGTGCTCGAGCGCGACGAGCGACGTGATGGGCTATCACGACGACCACGAGATCCCGAATTACTGGGCGTACGCGGAAAACTTCGTACTCCAAGACCATCTCTTCGAACCGAACGCGTCGTGGAGCCTCCCGTCGCATTTGTTCATGGTGTCCGAATGGTCCGCCCTCTGTTCATCGTCCGATCCGATGAGCTGCGTCGACAACATCGTCGGACCGACGTCGATCGCCGGGTCGGCCACCGCGGATTGGGCGTGGACCGATCTCACGTATCTGCTCCACCAAAAAGGGGTGAGCTGGAAATATTATCTCGCGGAGGGTGACGAGCCGGATTGCGAGGACGACGAGATGGATTGCCCGCCCGTCGCGCAGCTGAAGAACGTGCCGAGCATCTGGAACCCGCTTCCGCGCTTCGACACGGTGAAGGCGGACAAAGAACTCGGCAACGTCGTCGAGCTCGATC
>DATBBD010000686.1:0-3340 GCA_036271175.1 Polyangiaceae bacterium
GCCGCCTCCTCGTGGCCGCCGGGTTCCAAGGTCTTCTCGTCACCGAGGATCATTGCACGTGGACGCGGGTGACTGGGCTCAAGGGCCAGGTGCCGGACGTCGAGCTGACCAAGCAGGGCAATTTGGTGGCGCTCACCGTCTCCAACGAAGACGGCGGCGAGACGACCAACGGCGGCGTGTTCCAGTCGACCGACAACGGCGATACGTGGAAACCGCTCGGGAGCAACCTGCCGCACGATTTTTCCGGCGTGAGCGTCGCGGTCGCCCCGTCCGATCCGACACGGATCTACGTGAGCGGCGCCGTCATCGGCGGCGCCGGCATCGTGTTCGAGCGTTCGACGGACACCGGCGCCACGTGGAAGCGCACCGTGATCGACGTGCCGAACCTCGATCCGAATACGTTCTGGGATCCGCGGATTCGGCTCGTTCAGCCGACGAACCCGGACGTCATCTTTCTCTGGATCGACGGCGAAGAAGGCCTCGGCACTTACTACTCCGATCAGATCTGGCTCTCGACCGATGGCGGTCAGCATTTCGCGTCGTTCTTCGTCGGTACCGGCGATCTGCCGGGTTTCGCGCTGTCGCCGGATGGCACCACGCTCGCGATCTCTGGACCGGGAAGCCCGGATCCGACCACCGGATTGACCAACCCCGACGGGTTGAACACCGCCAGCTTCACCGACGCCCTCGCGCACGGTCAGAGCGCCTTCCAAAAAGTCTACGACCAGCAAGTGTGGGGCCTGAATTGGACGACGAGCGGACTCTACGCCGGCAACAACGACTTCACGAACGGGGGCATCCCCGAACCGTTCACGTTCGGGGTCTCACGAGACGGCGGGCACTCGTTCAAAAAAATCATGAACCTGTGCGAGGTGAAGTTCCCGGCGTGCGCCGCGACCTCGACGGCGCAGGTCTGCGTCACCCCCGTGGACTCGCAGAGCACCGGTCAGGGCGGCTACCAGTACGACTTTCTCGGTAGCGATCGCTGCACGAATCCGCCGCCCTCGGCGCGCGGCGACGGCGGGGTACCGACCGGCGGCAGTCACACCGACGCGGGCTCGCCCACCACGACGCCGCCAGCGGGTGGCGGCGGAGGCGGCAAGAGCAGCGGCTGCGCCGTATCGAGCCCCGGGAGCAGCCTCGGCACCGGATGGCTGGCGGCGTTCGGGCTCGGCATGGTCGGCCTCTTCGCACTGCGGTCCCGGCGTCGGCGCTGAAGGGCGCTCGCGTTGATGCCATCGGTGACGGCGCTGTAGACTCCTCGGTTCATGAACGAGGGCGAACCGCGTTCGACCCTCACGACCTGGCGCGATCACCGGGTGTCGGGGGCCCTCTGCGTCGCGTCGATCGTCGCGGCCGGGTGGCAACTCGTCGGGTTCCTGCGCGTCGCGATCGGGCGCGCCGGTTATCCGATGGACATCGATTGGATGGAGGGCGGCGCGCTGTACCACGCCTACCGTTTGCTCCGCGGGCAGCCGATTTACGGGCCGCCGGAGAACGGGTTCGCGCCGTTCCCCTACCCGCCGCTGCACGCGATCGCGCTCGCCGTCGTCGGAAAAATCACGACCCTCGACTACACGGCGGGGCGCGCGCTGTCGTCCGTTTGCTTCATCGCGACGCTCGCGCTCCTCGGGTTCGTCGCGTCCGAGCCCCGCGCGGGGCGCGCGCATCGCGTGACGTTCGGGCTCGTGGCGGCGGGCCTCGCCGCGTCGAGTTATCCCTTCGTCGAAACGCGCTTCGATTTGATCCGCAACGACTCGCTCGCGCTCTTGCTCGCCGTCGCAGCCGCCCGAACGCTCCTCTGCGACGAGCTGACGTCGTTCCGTATCTTGCTCGGCGCCCTGCTCTCGACGGCCGCCGTCTTCACGCGGCAGACAGACGTCTTTTTCGTCGGATGGCTCCTCGCCGTCACCCTCGTTCGAAATCGGCGACAGGGTCTCGTCCTCGCCGGCGCGACGGCGCTACTCGCCGGCGCGAGCCTCGCGTGGGCGATGGTCGCGACGCACGGCTGGTTCTGGACATGGACGTTCACGAATCTCGGCGCGCAACCGGTGCGCTGGGAACGACTCGGGCGATGGTCGGTGCTGCTCGCCGCAGCGCCGGCGTTTCCCGTCGCCGCCACGTTGCTCGTCGTCGTTCGGGTCCGGCGCGCCGGTTCCTGGGACGTGCTCGGGTGGATCGGCGTGCTCGGCGCGGCGCTCGTCGCGTCGCTCTTGCCGTTCGCCAAGGTCGCCGGCGGCGCGTCGGACTTGATGCCGCTCGCGGTGGTGAGCCCCGCGGTCGCGTTGCGCCTGGCAAGCGCGCTGGTCGAACACGGAACCGATCGCACGCTTCGTCCGCGCGCCTACGCCGGCATCGCGGCGTTCGCCGCGGTCGCGATGCTCCTCCGCGTTCGGGCTCCCGGCGATTTCCTGCCGTCCGAGGAGCGACGCACCCAGGCCGAAGCGCTCAACGACACCGTGCGGGTGCTCGAGGGAGGCGTGGTGATTCCCAATCATCCCTTCATCGCCGTCCGCAACGGCCACCAGAACGAACAATTTCACGACCAGGGCTATCAGGACGCGATGATCGCCGGGATGCCCGGACTCGATCTCCCGGGATTTCTGCGACGAGTCGGCGCCAAGTGGCTCATCTTGAGCGGCTCGGAGAGCGCGCCGACCCGTGGCTGGGTATTCCAGGTGTACGAACCGTCGCGTGCGCTCGCCGACATGCCGGAGACCTTGGTCGGCTATCGCTCGCGGCCGATGGAACTTCTCCGGCGTCGCGCGGAGTTCGGAAAAAAGAACGTACGCATCCTCTTCGATTTCGAGAGCGACGCGGAAGGCTGGCAGCTTCAAGACACCGCCTTCGCGCACGCCCCGTCGGGGCCCCCCGGACATCGGTATCTAACGAGCGCGCCATCGCCGCTCGGCGACCGCGCCACGGGACGCGCGCTATCGCCGACCTTCATCGTCGATCGCGACCACCTCGGGTTTCTCATCGGCGGCGGGGTGAGCGCGACGCTCTCGGTGTCGCTTCGCGTGGAGGGTCGCGTCGTCAAGCAATCGCACGGCGTCGAGAGCGACGTGCTCTTCGAGAAAGACTGGGATGTGCACGCGTTCGCCGGCAAAGAGGCGCGTCTCGTGCTCACCGATCTGGACGACGGCGACTTCGGGAGACTCCTCGTCGCGCGCGTGCACCTCTTCGATCAAGTGCCGAAACCCGCCGGCGATCCTCTGCCGAGCGCCTTGTCCGGCGACGTCGGACCGGAACGCCCCGTGCGAAAGTGAGGCTCACGGCGGGCGGAGATGCACGCCGCGTTCGTCGGCCAAGACTCGGACCCGCTCGCGACACGCGGCGT
>DATBBD010000687.1:0-14407 GCA_036271175.1 Polyangiaceae bacterium
GTCGCGCTGGTCGCGATCCGAACGTTGCCGCGCGCCGACGCGGACGAAGCGCGGGCGCTGTCCGGTGCACGCGCTCGGGCCGTGGCCGTCGCGCTCTTCTTGCTCGCGAGCCTGTTCGTCGCCGGCCGCGCGATGAACCTCGCCGAAGGCGCGATTTATCCCGGGCGGGTCGTCCTCGCTCGCCAATCGCCCTACCAGCGCATCGTCGTCACCGATCACGGCGGCGCGACCGAGCTGTTCCTGAACGGGAACCTCCAATTTTCGTCGCGCGACGAGTACCGATATCACGAGGCGCTCGTGCACCCCGCGATGGCCGCCGCGGCTTCGCGTCGAACGGTCGTCGTCGGGGGCGGCGGCGACGGGCTCGCCGTCCGAGAGATCCTGCGATGGCCGACGGTCGCGAGCGTCACCTTGGTCGATCTCGATCGCGAGGTCACCGACCTCGCGCGGACGTTTCCTCCGATCGCCGAACTGAATCGTCATTCGCTCGACGATCCACGCGTCGCCGTGGTGAACGAAGACGCGATGCGGTGGTTCGGAGAGACCTCCGGCGCCGCCGACGTCGTGGTCCTCGATTTTCCCGATCCGAGCACCTACGCCGTCGGAAAGCTCTACTCCACCGCGTTCTATTCGCGCGTGCGTCGCCACCTCGCGCCGGGCGGAGCGGTGGTCGTACAATCGAGCTCGCCGTTCCTCGCGAACGCAACGTTCTCGTGCATCGTGCACACGCTCGAGGCAGTGGGGTTTTTCGTACGGCCGTATCAGGCGTTCGTGCCCGCGTTCGGCGCCTGGGGGTTTGCGCTCGCACGCCTCGAGCCGTTCCCGATTCCCGACGAGCTTCCGCCGTCGGCGCTTCGCTTCCTCGATCACGCCGCGCTCGCCGCGCTGTTCGCGCTCCCCGACGACGCGAAGCCGCGCGGCGCGGAAGTGAACCGCCTCGACAATCAGACCCTCGTCGCCGATTACCTCGACGAGTGGGACCGCTGGAGCGGGCGCTGAATCGCCCCTCGTCGGCTGCAGACGGCGCGAATCAGCTGACTAGCCGGCCTGGGGCCGGAGCGACCCGGATGAGGTTCGAAATACCCTGGGTCTAAACGACCATCGCACACCGAACCATGTAGAACTACGTCAGTTATTTTTTGGCACGGCCGCTGCTTGGTCCCTGGTCGGACGGGACATTCGGACACGACCCAGGGGACGAACGATGCATACGGCCACGACCTACAAAAATGAATTCCCCGCCGCCAGAGAGACGAAGGCAGCGGAGCTTTTGCCCCAAGCTCGCCGCATCGCACGAGCGATCGCACGCGGCCTTCCCGGTCACGTCGACCAGGACGACATCGTCGGCGCGGCATACCTCGGCGTCGCCGAGGCACTGACCAAGCTCGGTTTATCGGAAGAGACGACGTTCGAAGCGTACGCGCTCCGTCGGTCGCGCGGCGCCATCGTCGATCAACTCCGTAGCGCGGACCTCCTCACGCGAACCGAGCGCTCGAAGCTGAAGACGCTCAACACGGCGATACGCGAACTCTCGACGTCGCTCGGTCGCCCCCCCACCGAAGAAGAGCTCGCGAGCTCCGTCGGGATGAGTGCCAAGGCTTGCGCGCGCGTGCTCGTGGCAGCATCGCGGCGGAGCCCCGAGCCGTTGCCCGACACCGAGTCGGTCGCGTTCGCGAGCCGCTCGGACGGCTCTGCCGACAGCCCCGAGTCGTTGCTCATCGAGCGAAACCGGCTCGAGGCACTGCAAAACGGCATCGCCCTCTTGCCGCCGCGCCTCCAGCAGGTCATCGACCTCTACTACGGCTCCGGAATGACTCTACGCGAGATCGGCGCGGAGCTCGGCGTGTCCGAAGCCCGCGCGTATCAACTCCGTCAGCACGCGATCGACGAACTGCGCATCAGCACGCGCGCCGCGTAGCTCGGGGGAGCTCGATGGGAGCTCTGCTCCCCTCGAACGAGATCGTCGCTCCTAGCGGACGCGTTCGTTGATGAGGCTACGGAGCGCCTCGGGGTTGAACGGTTTCTCGAGCCGAGGCGTGTTCACGCGCTCGAGAAACTCGCGGGCGTGCTGCGTGAAGGCGCCGCCGGTGAGAAAGATCATCCGCTCGGCGAGCTCCGGAGCGATTCGACCGAGCTCCGAGTAGAGGTCCATGCCGGTGACCTGCGGCATCATCAGGTCGCAGATGATCGCGTCGAAGCGCTCGCCCGCCGAGATGCGCTCGATGGCGTCGAGCGCGCTTCCGGTGATGACCACGTCGTGTTCATTCGACAGGCAGCGACGCGCGGCGCTGGCCGCAAGGGGTTCGTCGTCGACGACGAGGACCCGGCCCCGGCGAGACGAGGGCGGCGCGAACATGGACGGGCGCTCGATGGGCGAAAGGAAGTCCTCTTTCGCGACGGGCAGCACGACGAGGAACGACGTGCCCTTGCCGACCGTGCTGTCGACGGTGATCTTGCCGCCCACCGCGGTGATGATCCGATGACAGATGGAAAGACCGAGGCCGGTTCCCACACCGACGGGCTTCGTCGTGAAGAACGGCGTGAAGAGCCGCCGCAGCACCTCGGGCGCCATACCGGAGCCGGTGTCGGCGATCTCGACGGAGAGCCATTCGTCGTCGTCGCGCGCGGCGATGATCCGGATCTCGTTCTCGTTCGCCTTGCCTTCGGGGATGGCTTGCGCGGCGTTCACGATCAGATTCAAAAAGACTTGCCCGAGCCGCGACTCGTTGGCCAAGACCGGCGGCAAATTGCCGAGTTGAGTGACCAGACGCGCGCGATGCCGGATCTCGTTGGACGCCATTCGGAGGCAGGATTCCACGACTCGCCGGATGTCGACGGGTCCGCGCTTCTCTTCGTCGGAGCGGGAGAAGATGCGGAGGTCGCGCACGATGCTGCCGACCCGCTCGGCGGCCTCGAGTGCGTCCTGGAGCTCGGCGCGAAGGTCGCTCAAGACGGCCGCGTCCTCGATCGACGGAGCCACGGTCCCGAGCTCTTTCGACGCCATGTGGAGATTCAGGAGCACGGCGCCGAGGGGGTTGTTGATCTCGTGGGCGACGCCGGCGGCGAGCGTCCCGACCGACGCCATGCGATCGGCGACGAGGAGTTGCTCGCGGAGGAGTCGCTGCTCGGTAATGTCGGTGACCATGACCAGCGCGCCGTGAAAATTCCCGGCATCGTCGACCATCGGGCTCATCGACATGGACGCCCAGAAATCCGAATCGCCGGCGCGCAGTAACTTCACCTCGTGCGGGTCGACGACGCCGAGACGGCATCGACCGAGGTTCTCGAGCGCAACCTCGCTCCACTCGCCGGTGAACTCGAGCAGGGATCGACCGAGCAGCTTCTCGGCGCTCTCGCCCAGAAGCGACGCCATCCGACGATTCACGTACGTCGTCCGCGCCTCGGGATCGATCATCCAGATGCCCTCCTGGGCCGTCTCGACGATGAGCCGATATTTTCTTTCGCTGGTCCGGAGCGCCTCTTCGGCGATGCGTCGTTCCTTCCTGCCGACGGCTTCTCGGAGCTCGCGCTCGACCGCCGGTAAGAAGCGAGGAAGGCGTCCCTTCACGACGAAGTCGTGCGCGCCGGATTTCAACGCTTCGATCGCCGTATCTTCGCCGATGGTGCCCGATATGACGATGAACGGAATATCGAGCCCGCTCGCTTTCAGAATCTTCAACGCGCCTAGGGCATTGAACGAAGGCATCGAGTAGTCGCTGATGACGATGTCCCAAGGCTCGTCGCCGAGAGCGAAGTCGAAGTCGCGCGCCGTTTGAACGCGGCGCCCGGTAATTTCGTATCCCGCGCGCTCGAGCTCGCGGAACACGAGGAGCATGTCGTCCTCCGAGTCCTCGGCGATCAATACGCGAAGGGGACGTTTCACGAACGCCTCGCCTTCTCGTTTCGACGCGGGATCGCTGAACGCGAGCGATCCGTGAGCGAGCACCGGAGACGCACGCGTTCCACGCTACCGAGGAAGTTTCGCGCTGTCCTCTTCAATCGGATATTCGTCTTTGGAGAATCGCCGAGACGGCATTGCCCTGAATCGTGGACATGGTCAGATAGCGTCGCTCGGCACGTCGTAGTTTCGAGGCACGGCGGTTCGCGGAGTGATGCGAAATGCCACTCCCCGCGTCGTGTGGGAGCGGTGCGATGCAGGCGACCCGACGCTTCCGCGGGCACCCTTCCCGCAATGGGGTCATTTTTCGGTAGGAAGGGCCCTAAAAGCCAACCCGACATCGCCCCTTCTCTGACCAATGGCCGCGAGGTGTGCGATCCCTAGCGACGCCATGCGACGACTGCGAGCCACGCGTCGCTCGGTTCTTCGATCGCAGCACGACTGCGAGTTCGCGACTCGGGTCGGTGGGCGTGCCGAGCGCGAACGATGGTACGTACGTTCCAATCGATTCATTCATCGAATGACGTAACTGGACGTAACGAGCGCGTTTGACGATCTCGCGATGCTCGGGCAGGCTGCTGAGGGACAAGATGGGAGTTCCGGAGACCAGCGGCGAGGCGGGACGCGTCCTCGTCGTGGACGACGACGACATGCACCTCCGCAGCGTCGTACGACATCTTCGCGCAGAGCGATTCGAAGTCGAGGGTTTCGAGTCGGGGCAGCGCGCCATCCAAGCGCTCGAAGCGTCGGACGGCGAAGTTCACGCGCTCCTCGTCGACCTCTACATGCCGGAAATGACGGGTATCGAGCTCCTTCGGACCCTGAACGAACGATGGCCGGCGGTGACGCCGATCTTGATGACGGGAAAGGCCGACGTCGCGACAGCTGTCGAGGCCATGCGCGGCGGCGCGTACGACTACCTGATGAAGCCGATCGAGCCCGAGACCCTGTTGCACGCCGTTCGGCGAGCCACGGAGCGCGCGCGGCTTCTCGAGCGGAACCTGTACATCCAACGGCAGCTCGACGTCGCGGATCGCGTGGAGGGAATGGTCGGCACTTCGCGAGCCATGCGCGAGATTTTTTCGCTCATCGCGACCGTGGCACCCACCGAAGCGACGGTGCTCGTGCTCGGCGAGAGCGGAACCGGCAAAGAGCTCGTCGCGCGTGCGGTGCATCGGCAGAGCAAGCGCAGCGCCAAGCCGTTCATCGGCGTCAACTGCGGCGCCCTCACCGAGAGCGTCCTCGAGAGCGAACTGTTTGGTCACGTGCGCGGCGCGTTCACCGGCGCGGTCGCGACGCGACGCGGCCTGTTCGAGGAAGCGTCGGGCGGCACGCTCTTTCTCGACGAGGTCGGCGAGCTGTCGCCGGCGACTCAAGTGCGGCTCCTCCGCGTGCTTCAGGAGGGCGAGGTCCGTCCGGTTGGCGCGAACGGCAACCTCCGCGTCGACGTACGTGTCATCGCCGCGACCAATCGCAATCTGCGCACCGAGGTCGATACCGGCAAATTCAGGCGCGATCTCTACTACCGCCTGGAAGTCGTCACGCTCGAGCTGCCGCCGCTCCGGGAACGACTCGACGATCTCGCGCCGCTCGTCCATCACCTGCTTCGAAAGCGCTCCGCGCGTCTCGGCAAAAAGGTCACGGGCACGGACGAGGCCACGCTCGCGCGGCTCGCGCAACACGATTGGCCCGGCAACGTCCGTGAGCTCGAGAACGTCATCGAGCGAGCCATCGTCATGGCCAAGGGCGAGATCTTGACGATCGACACCTTGCCACCTCAGTTGCGGTCGGAAATTCCTCGCGTATCCCCCATCGCGGACGGCGTGTTTCTCGGAGAGCGCGTCGAGCTCCTCGCCGATGCGCGCTCGGCCTTCGAGCGACGCTACGTCCAAGAAGTGCTGAAGCGTTCGCAAGGCAATCTCTCGGCCGCCGCTCGCATGGCCGGCCTCGACCGCTCGAATTTCCGGCGCCTCCTCCGGCGTCTGGAGGGCGCGCCGGAAGCGTCGGCGAACGACAAGGACGAAGACTGAGCGGCGTCGCCGGATCAGAAACCCGGATCGGAGATCGGCGGCGGCGAAAAGCCGCTCTTCACGACCGACTTCGACGGCACGTTGCGATCGGCGATCGTAGACTTCGCGAGCGAGGGAATCGCATGCGCCGGTGGGCGCCACACGGCGTGCTTCCTCTTCGCGAGCACGGACGGATCTTCGACGGGCGCTGCCGATGCCTGCTCGCTCGGCGCCGGCTCGGCGACGGTGGCCGCCGTCTCGGGCGGTACAATCTCAGGCGGCGTAACAGCCGCGGGAGCGGACGGCGTGGGGCGACTTGGAGACCGTGCGCCGAGCGCGTTGGCCGCCGACGCGTGGATCGCCGGTCTGAGCCCGAACGCGGCGCCGGCCACCACCGCGACGGCGAGCGCGAGCGCGACGAATGCGCCGCGACCCTTCGTGCGAACGGGCGTCGTGAACGTCGCCGCGAACGGCGTGACGGGGATACCGCGCGGATCGGTCCCTCGCAGTCGCATCGACGCGGCCGTTCCGGTCGTCGGCGTCCGGGCCGCGCTCTGAACGGCGAAAGCGGCCTCGCTCAAATCGGACAGGCTCGCTCGCCCCGCGGCGCGTTCGTCGGCGACGCGGACCGCCTCGGCGAGGGCGCGGCGACGCTCTTCGCCGCGTCCGCCGAACAGCGCCTTCATGAATTTCCCGGTATCCTCGGATCGAGTGCGCGCGACCTCTTTGCCGAAGACCTCCTCGAGGGCCGCCTCGAGCTCCGCGCAAGTCTGAAAGCGCGCTTCGCGGCGCCGATCGAGCGCCTTGGTCACCACCAGCTCGAGCGAACGCGGATACTGCTTGTCGTAGGCCCGCGGCGGTACGATGGACTTGTCGGAGACGATGTTCTGGAGCGTGACGAGATCGCTCTCGCCCCGGAATGGATGCTTACCGGTCGTGAGTTGATAAAGGATGATGCCCAGCGCAAATACGTCGGTTCGACGATCCACCGCTTCGCCGAGGGCTTGCTCGGGCGACATGTACGGCGGTTTTCCCTTCACCTGGCCGGCCGTCGTTTGACCGGAGGTTCGCCCGGCGGCCTTCGCCACGCCGAAGTCGACGATCTTCACCATCCCGTCGAACGTGACGAGGATATTTTGCGGCGAAATGTCGCGATGGACGAGACCGACGGGCTGTCCGTTCTCGTCGCGAATCTCGTGCGCGGCGTGCAGGCCCGCGGCAGCGTCCGCCACCATGCGCATCGCGATGCCACGGGGGATTCCGCCCTGCTTGGCGGCCGCACGCCGCACGTTCGCGAGGGGCTCGCCGTCCACCCACTCCATGACGAGGTAGAGCACCTCCTCCTCTTCACCGAGGTCGAGGATCTCGGCGACGTTCGGGTGGCGGATGCGCGACGCGATCTGCGCCTCGTCGAGGAACATCTGCTCGAACTGCGGATCGTCGGAGACGCTCGGCAGCATCGTCTTGACGGCGACCGTCTTGGAGAAACCACGGCTCCCCTTGAGCCTCGCAGCCCAAACGGAAGCCATACCGCCCTCGGCGATCGGGACGAGAAACTCATACCGCCCGAGCGTCTGGCCGGGCTGGATCTCCTGCAGTGTCCGCATCGGCAAACCAGTCTCGCGGCCTACAGGTTTACAGAGCCGGCGCGACGCGACAACATGCGCGGCGGCAATCCTTCACGACACCCGATGTAGGATCAAGTGCGACAATTTCACGACTCACGACATTTCAAGAGCGTTGCCGATCGGCGCGTTGCTTCTTTCCGCCGTGCGCGAATTTCGGCGCTGTTCTTTTTTGCAGCTGCGAGCGCGCATTCCGCGGAACCCACATCGACGCCAGCGGCTCGAAGCCTCGCCGTCTCGATCCAGCGCGCGACGCTCGAGAACGGGCTTCGCGTCGTTCTGAACGTCGACCACAGCTCGCCGAACGTCGCGGTCTCGGTCACGTACGACGTCGGCTCGCGCAACGAAGAGCCGGGTAAGAGCGGCTTCGCGCATCTCTTCGAGCACGTGATGTTCCAGGGCAGCGCGCACGTGAAGAAGGGCGAGCACTTCACGCTCATCACGGCTCGCGGCGGCACGTTGAACGGAACGACGAGCACCGATCGAACGAATTACTTCGAGACCCTTCCGGCGAGCGAGCTCCCGCTCTCGCTGTGGCTCGAAGCGGATCGCATGAAGAGCCTCGCGGTCACCGAGCCCAACGTCGAAAACCAGCGCGCGGTCGTTCAAGAAGAATACCGGATGCGTGTCTCGAACCAGGTCTACTCCGGCGGCTTCATCAAGCTGCGGTCCCTGGTGTTCCAGAAATACTTCCCGTACGAGCACGACACGATAGGTTCCATGCAGGACCTCGATCAGGCGAAGTTCGAGTGGATCGCGACCTTCCACGACGCTTACTACGCGCCTGACAACGCGGTGCTCACGGTCGCCGGGGACTTCGACCCCGACGAGGCGATGCGGCTCATTCACGAGGATTTCGACGACGCAGTCCGCCGCAAATCGGTTCCGGCGTACGTACCGCCGGCACTCGCGGAGCAAACGGCGCCGCGCCACGCCGACGTCACGGACACCAACGCCAACACGCCGGCGCTGTACCAGGGCTGGGCCATTCCCCCGTCGCGCACGCCGGAGCACTACGCGCTCGAGCTCGCGGCGAGCATCCTCGGGCAAGGCGAGAGCTCGCGGCTCTATCAAAAGCTGGTTCGCAAAGACGGTAAAGCGCAGAGCACCAGCGTGTGGACCGAAGGCCAGCGCGGGCCCGACATGTTCGCGCTTCGCGTCGTGCTCAGCCCGCACGCGAAGCTCCCCGACGTGCAGCGAGACGTGGACGCGGAGATCGATGCCTTCGCGAAGAGCGGCCCTACCCAGGTCGAAGTCGATCGAGCGAAGACCCGCGTCTCGGCCGACTTTCTGTTCGGCCTCGAGTCGAACCAAGAGCGGGCCATCGAGCTCGGTGAGTACGAAACGTATTGGGGCGACGCGCGGCTCCTCTCGACGGAGCTCGAGCACTATCGCGCGGTCACGCCCGGCCAAATCAAGGCCGCGGTTCGCTCCTACTTGGTGAAGGCGCGGCGCTCGACGGTCCACGTGCTCCCGCCGGGGCCGGAAGCAGACAAAATATTGAGCGGCAAAGCGCCGGAGGGCTCGCTATGTGGTGGTCCGTGATGGAAAACGTCGAACCCTCCGGCTCGCCGCGGGTGACGCCTCTGCTCCAACGCAAGCGGGCGACCTCGTTGTCGGCACTGTCGGCGCTCCTCGTCGCGTGCTCCGCAGCTCCGCCGCAGGCGCAAACCGCGGCCGCACCTCCACCGCCCCCGATTCCGACCACGGTGCCCGTCACCGCGCCGACCATCGACGCGCGCGCCCTGCCGCCCCCGTCGGGCCTCGCTCCTGATTGGCTGTTTCCTGCGATCAAGGACACGTCGGAAGCGAATGGCCTCGGCATCCGTCTGGTTCAGCGACGGAGCTTGCCGCTCGTCTACCTCGAGCTCGTCGTGAAGAGCGGCTCGGCGTCGGACAAGGACAAGCCGGGGCTCGCGGCCGTTGCCGGCGAGCTCCTCAAAGCCGGCGGGGCCGGCAAGTGGACCGGGACGACGTTGGTCGACGCCGCCGAGTCGCTCGGCTCGAGCCTCGACGTGACGACGGATCGCGACTCGACCCGCATCACACTGGCGGTGACGACCGAGCACTTCCGCGACGCGCTCGACATTCTCGCGGCGGTCGCGACGAAACCTCGCTTCGACCCCGGTGAATTCGCGAAGCTGAAACAACGCGAGCACGACCGCGTCGCGAGCCTGGCAAAAACCAGCGCCGGGTGGGCGGCGTCGATGGTGCTCTACCGTCGCCTCTTCGAATTGCCGTCTGCGGTGCACCCTTACTCGCACTTCGACGCGACGCCGACGGAGATCGACGCCATCAAGCTCGCCGATTGCAAGGCGTGGCACGCCCGCGAGTTCTCTCCGAAGAACGCCTTTCTCGTCGTCGCCGGTGACGTCGAGGACGCGCCGCTCGCCGAAGCCGTGCACGCGTCGTTCGGCGCCTGGAAGGGCGACGCCGCCGAAGAGCCGAATTTCACCGCACCGGTACCGCCGAACGCGCTCTCCATCTTCCTGGTCGATAGGCCGGCAAGCGCGCAGGCCGAGGTATACGTCGCGACGCTCGGCCCGGAACGGAAGAGCCCCGAGTGGCCGGTGCTCCGCACGACGAACCAAATCCTCGGCGGAGGCGTCACCGGTCGGCTCTTTCTCGACGTCCGCGAGAAGCGATCGCTCGCGTACCGGACGCGTTCTTCCGTGGAGTCGCTGGCGCACGGCCCCGTCCCCATCGTTCTGTCGGCGGGGACACAAACGGCGAAAACGGGACTCACCTTGCAAGCGCTCCTCGAGCAATTCGACGGCCTCACGAAGAACGCGCCGACCGACGAGGAGACGGCCATCGCGACGCGCTATTTGTCGGACGTCTTTTTGGTCGGCGTCGACACGGTCGGCACCATCGCCGGCATGACGGCAGATCTCGGGATCTACGGCCTTCCGAACGACTATTACGACACGTACCGGACGGCCGTTCGCGCCGTTTCGAAGCAGGCCGTGTTCGAGCTGTCGCAAGAGTACTTCAAGCCGGAGAAGGCCATCGTAGTGGTCGCGGGCGACGCCGCGCGACTCACGGCACCCTTGAGCCACTTCGGGGCCGTTCAGATCGTCGACGCCGAACACGGGTTCGTCATCAAATCCAAGGCGGCTCAAGATCCGACGGCGCCGATCGAGCTCCCGCGCATAAACGGGACCTAAACGACAGCAACGTAGTCCAGGGCGTCGTGACGCTGCACGTCGATCTTGCGCAGATCTCGCTTCGAGGCCTTCCCCGATCGGGACGCGAAATCGTGCGTTCTCGAATCGGACTGGCGTGTCGGCGCTACTCCTACTTTCGAGGCGAAGCCGAATTCTTGAGGCCCGTGCGCGTTTTGGGCTCAAACTATTCATCGAGGAGCAGCGTTTTGGAGCGTCGTGGGTAGCGCGGAAACCGTCCCGTCGGGGAGGGAGATCGGATCAGAATTGCAGCGGGGTCGCGACCGAAGCGACCAGCGCGCACCTCTGGTCGTCGAAGAGATCGAGCAGTTCGACGCCTTCTCTCCGTTTA
This sequence comes from Polyangiaceae bacterium, assembly GCA_036271175.1. Lineage (GTDB taxonomy): Bacteria > Myxococcota_A > Polyangia > Polyangiales > Polyangiaceae > DASZVB01. The sequence continues at coordinate 11,049 of DATBBD010000687.1, forward strand.
CGCGGGCGTGGCGAGATCTCCAGCGCTCGGCGGGTCGGCTGCCGTTCACGAGCTACGAGTGGAACGCCGCGTGGTTTCGCCACCTGTCGAGGCAGCACTTCGGAGTCGGCGATCGCGCGATGGTGAAAGCGATCTGGAACCAGGACGGCGCGCTCGTCGCCGTCGCGCCGCTCATGTTGACGGAGGTGCCCTCACGCGGCCCGCTGCGCCTTCGCTGTCTCCAATTCTTCGGCGCCGATCCGAATCTCACCGAGGTTCGCGGCATGCTCACGAACCCCGGCTACGAAGTAGCGGCCTATGGAGCGCTCCTCGACCATCTCGGCGCTCGCAACGCGGAGTGGGATTGGGTCGTGCTCCCCGGCGTGCCGAGCGACGAAGCGATCGAAGCGCTGGTCTCGCGGTGGCCGGGAGCCGAGCTCCGGAACCCCTTGCGACAATGCGTGCTCGAGCTCCCCACCACGTGGAGCGCGTTCAAGACCACTCGCTCGCGAAATATCAAAGAATCGCTGAGAAAGTGCGAGAACTCGCTCGCTCGCGACGGCCTCGAAGCCGTCTTTCGTGTCGCGGAGCCCGGCCGCGCCTTCACGACCGCGCTCGATCATTTCTTCCGGCTGCACCGAGCGCGAGCGCTGCGAGAGGACACCTCTCGGCACGCCGATTTTTTCGTGAAGCAAAACGCCAAACGATTCTTGTCCGCGCTCGGAAACGGCAGCTCGATTCGCGTGTTCACGATGGAGGTCGGCCGGAAGACCGTCGCCGCTCGCCTCGGGTTCGTCGAAAACGACGCGCTCTATCTCTACTATTCGGGCTACGACCCGGCGTTCGCGCGCTACAGCGTGATGACCCACCTCGTCGCCGAGGCCATCAAGTACGCCATCGCGCGCGGTCTCCGTTCCGTGAATCTCTCGACGGGAATCGACGTCTCCAAAACGCGGTGGTCGCCGTGGATCGTCGAGACGAAGACGTTCGCGCTGCCGTCGCAACGTGCGCGCGCGAGAGCCACCATGCGCGCTTACGACGACGTCAGACGGCTTCTGAAAGCGCCGCTCGCGCTATTCGAATCGCTTCGGAAGTAAGCGCCCGGCACGACGCCCGCGCCAATGCGTAGGCGGCTCCTCCGCGGGCCACCGCGTGTCGATTTTTTTGGGTGCACCCGCTTCGGCGCGAGCGGCGCTGTGGAAAATCTCTGTCGAGCTTGTTGGGAACTCGCTGGTGCGCGGAGGGGAACGTCGGGGCAAATAGTGGAGAGCCCCCGTTCAGGAGGGCGAAAGTTCAGTACTTGCCCGCGCTTACGACCGATCGTCACTAGCGGTAGGGGTTTTTTCTTGCCGCACCCCAAGGGGTTGGGGTATGAAGATCGCTCCTTCGCGGAGCGCCTGCGCAAAATAGCAGGCCTTTGCGGAGCACAGGTTCGCCCCCAAGAAGAGTTCGCAGAGCAGTTCGGAGGCGCTTCGGCCCGTCGTGGCGAGTCGAAGAACCCGACCGAACCCGAGATGTGTGTGCCCGAGGTTGCCCTGGGCAATTGGCGGGAGTGGGGCTTCGGTGTGTCTTTTTGGTCTGTCTGTCGAAGGAGGATCCGCATGGCGCAATCGGAGATCGTGGGACAGGTAAGAGCGATGAAGGGTGCGTCTTCCGGAGGCGGGTCGACCGTGCCCGGCTCCGAGAAGCCTCGCGCCGGCACCAAGAAGCGGAGCAAGGGCGTCAGCCTCGAGCGGCGCTACACGACCGCCGGTAAGCCGCCCCTCGCCGACGTCGTGTGGGAACGCCGTCGTAGCGTCATTTCGAATCCCGACGGCTCCGTGGTGTTCAAGATGGACGGCGCGGAGATCCCGTCCACGTGGTCTCAGCTCGCGACCGACATCGTCGTGTCGAAGTATTTCAGGAAGGCGGGCCTCCACGGCGACGCGACTCAGGGCGAGTCGAGCGTGCGCCAAGTGGTTCACCGCATCGCGCACACCATTCGCGTCGCCGGCGAGGAGTTCGGCGGCTACTTCGCGACGAAAAAGGACGCGGACACCTTCGAGGACGAGCTCACGTACATGCTCGTTCACCAATACGGCGCGTTCAATTCGCCGGTGTGGTTCAACTGCGGCCTCTTCCACGAGTACGGCATCGAAGGGTCGGGCGGTAACTGGGCCTGGAACCAGGAGACGGACGCGATCGGCGAGACCGCGAACGCGTACTCGCGACCGCAATGCTCGGCGTGCTTCATCCAGGAGGCGAAGGACGACTTGATGTCGATCTACGACCTCATGAAGGCCGAAGCGCGCCTCTTCAAGTACGGCTCCGGCACTGGAAGCAATTTCTCGTGCATCCGCGGCAAGCAAGAGAAGCTCTCGGGCGGCGGGACGTCGAGCGGGCTCATGAGCTTTCTCGAGGTGTTCGACAAGGCCGCCGGTTCGACGAAGAGCGGCGGCACCACTCGACGGGCCGCGAAGATGGTCTGCCTCGACATGGACCACCCCGAAATCGCCGATTTCATCCAGTGGAAGGTCCGTGAAGAGAAGAAGGCGCAGCTGCTCATCGCCGCCGGGATGGACTCGGATTTCAACGGCGACGCCTACAAGACAGTGAGCGGACAGAACTCGAACAACTCGATCCGCGTCACCGACGACTTCATGAAACAGGTGTTCTCGGGCGGGCAATGGCAAACCCGTGCGCGCACCGACGGCAAGGTCATCGACACGTATCCCGCCGCCGAGCTCTGGGAGAAGGTCGCGGGCGCGGCTTGGGCCTGCGCCGATCCGGGCGTGCAATACGACACGACGATCAACCGCTGGCACACCTGCCCGAACACCTCGCGCATCAACGCGTCGAACCCGTGCTCGGAGTACATGTTCCTCGACAACACGGCGTGCAACCTGTCGTCGTTGAACTTGACCAAATTCCTGAACGACGACGGCAATTTCGACATCGAGGGATACCGCCATGCCGTCGCGGTCTTCTTCATGGCGCAAGAGATTCTCGTCGATCTCTCGAGCTATCCGACCGAGCCCATCGCGAAAAACTCGCACGACTACCGGCCGCTCGGGCTCGGCTACGCCAATCTCGGAACGGCGTTGATGCTCCTCGGTATCCCGTACGACTCCGACAAGGGCCGCGCGGTCGCCAGCGCGCTGACCGCCATCCTCTGCGGCCACGCTTACCGCACGAGCGCGCTCATGGCGCAATCGAAGGGCGCATTCAACGGCTACGCGAAGAACCGCGAGCCCATGCTGCGCGTCATGCGCATGCATCAAGAAGCCGCGTACGCGATCAATCGCGACCAATGCCCCGACGCGCTCTGGCGCGCCGCGGTCGAAGATTGGAACGACGTCGTGCAGCTCGGAGAACAGCACGGCTTTCGGAACGCGCAGGCG
>DATBBD010000688.1:0-4046 GCA_036271175.1 Polyangiaceae bacterium
GCCTCGATCCACTCGTGACTCATGCCCGCGGTGAGGTAGTCGATGCCGGCGAGCCCGAACGCCGGATCGCATCGGTTGATCGCCGCGTAAACGATCGTCTTTGCACCGGAGTCGATCTCGTAATGATACGCGGGCGAGCTCTTGCACGGCGCGAGACCATCGACCTCGATGCCCGCGCCTTGCGGCATCACGATCGAAGAGATCGTGCTCGCGTCATACGCGGGCCAGTCGGGATGGGTGCCGTCGAGCTGCGACGCGATCCACGCTTCGAGCGCGTCGGTCGTGAGCGTCGTCGCGGGCGGCGCGTCGAGGTGCACCGCGCCCGCGTACGTCGCAGGCCCCACGCCGTACTCCGCGGTGGTCGCGGACCAATACGCGCTCTTGCCGATGCTCTGCGCGAACGACTCGATCGCGGGCGCGAGCGGATCGTTTCCGAACGTGACGACGACGAGCTTCGGGCTCGCGAGCACGGAACCGCCCGCGTTCGCCACGCTCGGCGCCGCGGCGTGCTGCGCTGGAACGAAAACATCCGGGCCGGCATCCGCGACCGCGCCGTCATCGCCGGCGTCGTCGGTCGCGGGCAATCCATCGCTGCACGCGGTCGTTGCCGACACGACAAAGAAAACAAAGAGCGCCGTTCGCATGATGGCGCGGCCGTAAAGCAAACGTCGCGCCGCACGCGTGTCTCGCGGAATCTCGCATGCTGCGTGCGGAAATGCACGCCTACGCTCGACTCACGCGCGCACGGAGAGCTCGACGTTCCTCGCGTGGCTCCGAATTACTTCGGCTTGAACCCGGCTGGCGTGAGCGCCGCGAGACGCGCTTGGAGATCGAGCGCGATCCATCGGTCGAACGCGCGCTCGTCGGTGATGATGTCGCGCGGGACGAGCTCTTCCCAGCCCTTCGGAAGCGGCGACGTGCCGCGTTCGTCTCCGACGAAAAACACGCGAGAGATCTTCTTCACGCGGTGGATCGCGAAACGCACCATCATCCCCATGCGTGGATGGTAGGCGAAGTCGCCGATCTCCACGACCATGTCTCTACGGAGAGATTTCGGGCGCGAGGGGCTGGCGCGGCGTGCCGCCGCCCCCGATGGTCGTAGCGGAGTTATTGTCGATCACGTTCAAGAGCGGCAATAACTTTTGAATGTCGTCCGTCCATTTCCCACCCGAGCCCGTCGCGTTGGATGCCTGATCGAACGCGAACCCATAATCCTTTTGGAATTGATCCGTGAACGCGCCATCCGGGCTGTTCTCCGTGGAGATGAGAAACGAATTGCCGGCCGAATCATCATCGATGTACGCGCCATAATTTTGAAGCGTCCACGCGAGCTCTTTTCCGGGCTCGGTTTGCAGGCCGATGTTCGCGATGACGACGGTCGCCGGAAGCGCGAGGAGCGCTCCCATCTTCATCGCCGTGTTTTGTACGTTTGGATTGTTCGAGCTCGTGCCATACGAGCCGACCGCGTAGCTGTCCCCCCAGAGCGCAGGCCATCGAAAGCAATCCGAGGCTTTCGTACATTTGTAAGCATCGCGCATGTCGAACGTGAATTTGAGCACGTGACTCGGCCCCTGCCCGCCCGGGCGCAGCTCGCCGAGACGCAGCGTTCCGCCGATCGCCGACAAACCAGAACCGCCGTGCGCGCCCTCGATGCCGTCTCCGAAGATGTCCACCGTGGTTTGCGGGTCCATCAAGAGCGCCGTCGCGGGGCTTCCGTTCGTGCAATGTGCGAATGGCTCGAATTGATAAATGGAGCGACCGTCCGCGCCGAGAATCGCCGAAGCCATGTTGTACGCATTGCTCGGTACGAGAAAGCTCGCCGGAATCGGCACCGTCGCGAAGACCTGATTCGAGCTCGGCGTGCAGCGATCGCCGCTTCCCCAACCCACCGAGCTGTAGCGAATGGCCGTGAGCGGCGCCGTCGGCTCCAAGACGATTTGCTCCATCTCCGAGAACGGCTCCGACCACGCGAACCCGGAGCCGTCGGGGATCGCGCGGAGCTTTGCGTCCACGTACACGGCGCCCGATCCGATCGGCATGTTCCAAATGCTCGTCGACGCGAACGGCTGCTTGAGCTTGTCGCGGACGGCGACGGGCGCGTCCGGGGTCACGTCGAGCGCGACGTCTTTCGTTTCGACGTCGAGCGCGACGACGTCCGGCGTGCTGCCGCCGTCGTCGTTCGACACGGCCACGTCGGTGCCCGCGTCTTGCAGCGCGACGCCGCCGCCGCCGTCGGAGCAGCCCGCGAGCACGCACACCGCGAGACCCGTCACCCTCATCGCCGAAAGATTTCTCATCGGTCCATGACGAGTGCACTCGCCGTGCCCGCACGAAATAAGCCCGATTTCTATTTTCGTCGTGATCGAGCTGCACGATTCGGCAGTCGGTTGCGCCGGAGTTGCACAACGCGCTCGCTACTCGTAAACGTACGACGCGCGGCCGTTCGCGCTCGTCATTGGATCGAATCGACCATGACGATCGTCGGCGTCTCCGAGACGTCGAGCTTCACGGCGCCAGCGCTCGGGGTCGCGGGCGCTTCCGTGCCGGTCATCTGCTTGTCCGCGAGCGTCACGATCGTCGCGCTCGACGCCGAGCCGACCGCGAGCGAATAGCCGCTGACGATCTGCGCCGTGCTCGTCGGCGCCCAAACGACGTACGCGCCCTTCGAGCTCGACGGATCCTTCAGCGCATACACGAGCACGTTCGAATTTCCCGAGGACACCTCGCGCAGCCACGCGTAGCTCGCGAGCCGCGCGCGCATCGTCGCGATGAAGTAGTACGCGGGCTTCGGCGTCCAATCGCCCTTCGGCCCCGTGACGCCGGCCGTCTCGAACTGCGTCGAACAGTTGGAGGTGCAACCATCGTCGCGCAGCACGTACAGGAACGCGCGATCGAACCCTGCCGCGAGGAGCGCGAGATAGCTCCGCACGATCCACTGCCCTTGCACGATCTGCGCGCTGTTCGCTCCGATCGCGGGCGCGTGCAGTGGCGACGTCGGGTCGGTGTCGTATCCGAACTCGGTGATCCAGAGCTCTTTGCCCGGCAGGTTCTTGTCGCGATACGCGGCGAGGAGCGCCATCGTATCCTTCACGCCGTCGGCCTCGGGGCTCACCGCGGCGTTGTTCGCGCCGAAGTCGTAGTGGTGAAGGTTGATGACGTCCGCGGGGAAACTTCCCGCGCGATGTGCCGCCGACCACGTGCGAATGCCGTCGAGATACGTCTCGATGCCCTTCTCCCAATCGGTGATTTTTTCGCCTTGGCCAGAGAGCCCGCCCATCACCATCTTCATCGTCGGGTCCGCGTTCTTCACGCCGAGCGTCTTCGCCATGCGCCCCTGGTCGCCGTCGTAGTCGGCGCTCGCCATCGCGGCGTACACCTCGGGCGTGAAGACGGGCTGGTTGTTCGGCAAGATCCACCACGCGTCCTGCTCGTTCCAATCTTCGATGTATTGCACCGTACCGAGCGCGGTCGAGCGCGTCTGATCGCTCGCGAGCTTCAGCAGATTGTCGGCGACCTTCGTTCGACCCCAGCGCGCGGACATCTGGAACATCTCGTCCGCGTGCGCCGCGTACGACGCAGGATCGGTCGTGCTCGCGTTCGCCGCGACGGGCGGCGCCGCGCCGTTGTTCAGCCACGGCACGCCACCTTGAACGCACGGATAACCGAATACGTTCTTCGATTTCAGATCAGCGAAGTACTTGTCCCAATCCCAATAGCCGCTGAACATCGAGTAGCTATTCTGATTGTTCGGGTAGCCCGGATAATTGGCGGCGCCGTTGCCTTCGGGCCAAGACCAGTTGTGATATTCGCGGACGTTTCCGATCGCGGCGAGCGTGTCCGTCGGGTCGTCGATGAAGGCGTTCACGCCGACGAAGTCGCCGATCGTCGGATGGAGATTCGGCGCGCTTCCGTCCGTCGCTCCGGCGTCGCTCGCCGGCGTGCTCGAGTCGTTCGCAGGGGTCGCGCCGTCGGGCAACGTGCCGGAGTCCGGCGAGCCGCCGTTGTCGCTACACGCGAAGAGGAACGCCGAAAGCACGAAGAAGGAA
>DATBBD010000689.1:0-2573 GCA_036271175.1 Polyangiaceae bacterium
CCCTATATTGAGCCGGATCCCATTTTCCTCGCAGGCTTTCGACGAGCTGCTCGGCGAGCGCGATCTCTTTCGCCGACGCCTTCACGTCACCCGGAAAACTCCCGGACACGCTCTTCAGCGGCGCCAGCTCATCGGCGAACCGTAAGATCTCGAGGACCAGCCCTTTTCCCTGCGGAAAGATCGCGCAGAGATGTTGCCGCGTGCGGATGACGACCAATCCGATCGCCATGAGTCCGGTTTTCTCGAGCACGTCGCGGATGAGCGCGTACGGCTTGTCGCCCCCTCGGTCGGGCGCGACGAAGTACGGCCGTTCGAAGAACGACGGCGAGATTTCCCGCCCGTCGACGAAGTCGGAAATGTCGATGGTATGCGTCGTCTCGGCTGCCGCGTTCTCGAAATCCTTGTCCTCCATGACCACGACCGAGCCATCGTCGACCTCGAACCCCTTCACGATGTCGTCCCAGGCGACCTTCTCGCCGGTCTGCTCGTTGATCCGCTCATAGCGGATTCGCGCCTGATCTCGTCGATCGAGCTGGTGAAAGCTGAGCTCCTGAGACCGCTCTGCGCCGAGCAATCGAACCGGGATTTGCACGAGGCCGAATGAAATGGACCCCGTCCAAATCGAGCGCGAACCCTTACCGTGGTGAGCCTCTTCGGGACTCGCCGACGTCGTCTTGGTCGTGGAGCGCTTCGCCGGCGGTGCCCGCTTTTCGGCGCGCGGTTTACGGGCGGCTCCCTTGCGTGACGTTTTTGCCATGCCCCGATGCGTGCGAAACCCGTGCCGAACAAGGGGCAGCGGGCAATGGGTAGAAGTTGCTGGGACCGGGAAGGGGAGCGGCACCACACACGACTCAACCCAGCCGGTACACCACGACGCTCTCCGGTGCGAGCACGAGCGAGCCTGCGCCGATGCTCGATTGTGCGCTCGACGTAGCGAGCACCTCCGCGTGGGTCGACTCGAGCGGAATCTCGACGCTCTCATTTTCGAGATTGCACGCGATGCGCATACTGTCTCGTTCAACGACGAGCCAGCGTTGCGTGTCGTCCCAGCGGAGCCGCGCCCGCGCCGTCCCGACCGCGCCGAGCTCGGGGCGCGAACCGCGAAGGCGAATCAGCGTCTTGTACCAGTCGAGCAGGCGAGCATGCGCCGGTTCGTCGCGCTCGCGCCAGTCGAGCTTCGACCGGTCGAAGGTTTCTCGCGCCTGTGGATCGGGGACGTCGCTCGAACGGAAATCGGGCGAACCGAATTCACGCGCGCGCCCTTCACGGACGGCTCGTCCGAGTGCTTCATCGGAGTGGTCAGTGAAGTAAAGAAACGGCGAGGAGGCCCCCCATTCTTCTCCTTGAAAGAGCAGTGGAACGAACGGTGATGTGAGGACGAGTGCCGCCGCGACTTCCAGAAGCCCGGGGCTCAACAGCGCGCTCGTTCGTTCGCCGTGCGCGCGATTGCCGACTTGGTCGTGATTTTGCGAGAACACGACGAACGACGCCGCCGGAAGGTTTCCCGGCGGTCGACCGTGCACGCGACGCCGGTAATTCGAATGCTGCCCGCTGTACACGTAAGCGTCGGCGAACGCCGTCGCGAGGTGTTCGAACCCGCCGAAGTCGGCGTAGTAGCCCTGACGTTCGTCGGTGAGCACGGCGTGGAGCGCGTGATGGAAATCGTCGGCCCACTGCGCGTGAATGCCGAATCCTCCCGCGGACTTGGGAGTGACGATCCTCGGGTCGTTCAGATCGCTCTCGGCGATCAGCACGAGCGATCGTCCGAGTTCGTTCGACAGCGCCAGGGCGCGATCGGCGAGCTCCTCGAGGATCGGGCGCGCCGACGTGTCGACGATGGCGTGCACGGCGTCGAGCCGGAGTCCGTCGACGTGGTAGTCGCGAAACCACATCAGCGCGTTGTCGCAGATGAAGTCGCGCACCGCGTCCGAATCGGTCCCGTCGAGATTGAACGCGCCTCCCCACGGCGTCTTGTAGCGATCGGTAAAGTACGGCCCGAACGCGGGGAGATAATTTCCGCTCGGGCCGAGGTGGTTGTAAACGACGTCGAGCACGACCGAGAGCCCTCGTTCGTGACAGGCATTCACGAATCGTTTGAAACCGTCGGGCCCGCCGTAGTTCGATTGCGGCGCGTACAAGTACACCCCGTCGTAGCCCCAACCGCGGCTTCCGGAAAACTCCGCGACGGGCATGACTTCGACCGTGTCGACGCCGAGCGAGACGAGCGCGCCGAGTCGTTCGATCGCGCCGTCGAAGGTGCCCGCCGGCGAGAACGTGCCGATGTGAAGCTCGTAAAGAACGGCGCGGGACAGCTCGAGTTCGGGACGCTTCACGTCGCTCCACTCGAACGCCGCATGGTCGACGACGCGCGACGGGCCGTTCACCCCTTCGGGTTGAAACGCCGAGCGCGGATCGGGGAGCGGCTCGCCCTCATCGAGCGCGAGCTTGTAGTCGACGCCCGGTTTGACGTCGTCGACGTCACCGACGAAGTAGCCGCCGACCGCGGCGCGTAAATCCTCCGCACCGCGATCGAACACGACGCGCACGCGTTCGGCGTGCGGCGCCCACACGCG
>DATBBD010000690.1:0-5271 GCA_036271175.1 Polyangiaceae bacterium
CGTGCGGGTGCCGACGCCGGGCACGAAGCGCAGCTTGTCTCGCTCCGAAAGCGGCTCGACCTGCGACGATGCGCGGTGGATGCGATCCCGACGCAAGCGCTCCATGGTGCGTTCTGCCGCGACCTTGAGCTCTTGAGCTCGTTGTTCCGAAGTGACACCTTCGATCGTGACGAGCTCTTCGATGGCGGCTTCGGCGATTTCCTCGAGCGCCCGGAAACCCAGGCGGTACATGGCCTTCGCGAGCTCTTCGTCGACGTCGTCGATTTCCTTCAGCACGACGAGGGCTTCGTCCTCCATCTGCTTGAACTTGCTCTCGCTGATGATGTCGAGCTTCCACCCGGTGAGCTGCGACGCGAGGCGGACGTTCTGGCCCTTGCGGCCGATGGCGAGCGAGAGCTTCTCGTCGGGGACGACGAGCTCCATCCGATGGTCGGCTTCGTCGACGATGACCTTGTTCACTTCGGCGGGCTGAATGGCGGCGATGATGTAGCGCGCCGGATCGGGATCGTACGGGACGATGTCGATCTTCTCGCCGCGGAGCTCTTGCACGACGGCTTGGACGCGGGACCCCTTGATGCCGACGCACGCGCCGACCGGATCGACGTCCGCGTCGCGGGTCGTCACCGCGATTTTGCTCCGCGAACCGGGCTCGCGCGCCACGCCGACGATCTTCACGATGCCTTCGTAGATTTCCGGCACCTCGGCCTCGAACAGCCGATCGACGAGCCGCGGATCGCTGCGGCTCAGAATGACCAGCGGACCGCGTGCCTCGCGATCGATGTCTTTGACGTACGCGACGATGCGATCGCCCGGGCGATACGTTTCCCGCGGCGTTTGCTCGCGGTGCGACAAGATGCCCTCGGTGCGGCCGAGATCGACGATGACGTTGTGGCCCTTCTCGAAGCGCCGGATGATCCCGCGGATGAGCTGGCCCTTCTTGTCCTTGAACTCGTTGTAGATGAGGTCGCGCTCGGCGTCGCGGACGCGCTGGAGCAAGACCTGCTTGGCGGTCTGCGCGGCGATGCGCCCGAAGGCGCTCCGTGCCTGGCGCATGTCGAGCACCGAACCGAATTCACGGTCCTGCTGACGCGCGCGCTCCGCGTCGCGCGGATGCCAGAACACCTGGAACCCGAGCTCTTCGCCGAGCTCGGCATCGAGGCCGTGCTTTTGGGCATCGGCGAGCGCGATCTCCCGCTCTCCGTCCGCAACGGCCTCGACGACCGTCATGTACTGGAAGAGGTCGATCGAGCCGGTCTCGTCGTTGTAACGAGCCTCGAGCTCGCGGGTCGGTCCGAAGGCGGCTTGCGCTGCCTTCAAGATCGCGGCCTCCATGGTCTCGATCAGGATCTGCCTGTCGATTCCCTTTTCCTGGGCGACCTGGCCAATGATCTGGCCGAGGCTCCCGTCCAACGCGGATTCCGATGCTGCCATGAGTTCACCTGTCGCGCGCTGCGGCGCGCCTGGGGTGCGGACGCTCGCGGCCAGACGACGGCGCGCCTTTGGCCCGAGCTGTTTGCCAATCGAACGACAAGCGCCCGCTCTCGATCGCCTCGAACGACAGCTCCAGCTTTCGTCCGTCGGCCTCGAGCAAAATGCGACCCTCGGCGTCGAGGCCTTCGAGTTTGCCGCGAAAGACCCGCTGTCCGTCGCGGGCTTCCTTCAATTTGATTTTCGCGATGCGCCCTGCGAACCGTCCGTAATCAGGTGCAGAGTAGAGGGTCCGCTCGATGCCGGCCGAGCCCACCTCGAGGTGGTAGCGCCCCGGCATGACGTCCGCGACGTCGAGCGTTGCCGAGACGTCCCGCGAGATGTCCGCGCAGAGGTCCAGCGTGATACCGGCCCCAGGGTCGGTCGTTCCTGGGCGCTCTACCGTAAGATAGAGGACCCACCCGCTCGCATCCGACCGCCAAATGAGCTCCACCACGTCCACGCTATGTGCTTGGAGCACGGGCTCCACGAGCGAAATGACGCGCGAGCGATCGAGACCTTTGAGGCTTGCGTAGCCGAGCTGCATTCTGGGAGTTGCTCTGAAGACGGAGGGACCGAGACCGAGACGCTGGACAGCGGGGAAAAAAAAACGGACCCTCAAATCCAGGGGGGTCCGGAGGAGCCCTCAAGTTTTCGGCGGGGAATCTAACCTAGCGACCCTCCCTTAGCAAGGGTCGACGGGGACGCGGAGCCGAATCGAAAACCGCTCCCCCGCCACCTCGACGAGGGATTCGCCGTCGGGCCCTTCGACGATGACGTCGACCAGCCCGGCCTGCGCCGTCGCGGAAAACCGCGCGTCGAAATCGCCCCCTTTGACGCGCGCGTAGAGCACGCCGTCGGGTGCCACACTGACGGATGCCGGGTCGAGCCGCTCTTCGGTGCCGTCGGAGAGACGAAGCATGACGGCCTCGGCGGAGGCGTCCGCGCGGCGGACGAAGAAGGGGACGTCCTTGACCGTAAAATACGTCCAGTCGTACCCATTTTCGAGGATGTAGCGCCCGTCGTCGGGGTGGCGGCGGATCCACGACGCGAACGCGAGTGCCATGCCGTCGTGGTCGACCCTCACCGGGCCATTCCAGAACGTCCCACTTTCGTCGAGCACGATGTGGCTCTCGCGCGATCGCCCCGGCGGCGGCGGCAATCGAAAAAATTCGGGATGATCGACGGGTTTCATCCCGGGCGTGAGCTCGAAGCGCATCGAATCGCAATGTAGCGCCGGAGTCTCCTTACCGGTACTTGCGGCGCGCGCACGCGGATGGCACTTAGTGCGAGAACTCAGGCCGCACGCATCGAGCCGGTAGCCGGCTGCTCGGAACGGACCAACGTCGACCTCATGGACGCCTCGGGGAGCCCCAACTCGAACCGCGAGTATTACGACGCTTTTTCGGAGGGGTACGAATCGCGACGTGGTCGGAACGCGCCGGGCGGCTACCACGAGCTCCTCGACGAGCTCGAGAGCGAATTCGTCGCGCGGTTCGGTCGAGGGCGCGACGTGCTCGAAGTTGGGTGCGGCACCGGCCTCGTGCTCCAGCGCATTCAGGGGTTCGCGCGGACGGCGCGCGGCATCGATCTGAGCCCTGGCATGCTCGTGCACGCGCGGGAGCGCGGTCTCGACGTCAGCGAAGGGTCGGCGACGGAGCTCCCCTTCCCCGATGATTCGTTCGACGTCGCGTGTTCCTTCAAGGTGCTCGCTCACGTGCCGGACATCCAGAGAGCGCTCTCGGAAATGGTGCGCGTGACGCGACCGGGCGGACACGTCGTTGCCGAGTTTTACAATCCACAGAGCATCCGCGGGCTCGTGAAGCGGTACGGACCCGCCGGCGCGATCGCCCCCGGCGCGAACGAACGCAACGTCTACACGCGGTTCGATTCGCGGAGGGACGTCGAAGCGATGCTCCCTCCTTCGGCGAAGCTCGTCGCGGCGCGCGGGGTGCGCATCGTGACCCCGGCGGCGGTGGTGTTCGACTTTCCGGTTCTCAGATCCGTCTTCCGCGCCGCCGAGCGGGCGCTCTGCGATACCCGCCTCGGCAACTACGGCGGATTCTGGATCGCGGCGATCGAGAAACGACCCGGATGACGTCCGTCGCCGATCGCCCCACCTCGTGGTGGCGCCACACCCTCGAGCGTCGCGCCGAACGGAGAACCGACGACGCGATCGATCTGTCGGTTCCCTTCGTCTTCGACGACGACGCGCATCGGCGCGCCGCGCTCAAGTTTTTCAACGCCGCCTATCGCGCGGAAGAGTCGGGGTTCAACCAGGCCCACGCGCTCGCGAAACTGTTGTCGTCGTCGGATCCGGAGCTCGCAGAGGCGCTCGCCCTGTACGGCAACGAGGAAGGGTGGCACCGCGAGCTCCTCACCGGCTTTCTCGAGTACCTCGGCGGCACGGTCCAGCCGATGGGCAAGACCACCGGCTTTCTCTTCCGGCTCTACGCGCGGGCCGAACGGATGGACACGATCCTCCTCACCAACCTGATGTTCGAGACGATCGGGTCGACCACGTATCGGATCGCGCTCGGACGGCTCGAGCACCCCGCGGTGAAATCGATGCTCACGGTCCTCACGAGCGACGAGGCGTTTCACGTTCCGCTCAACGTGCATTTTCTGAAGCGCGCGCTCGCCGACGCTTCGGCGCTCGACCGCGTGCGGCTCCGTGCGCTGTTTCACGTCGTATTCGTCGCGCTCGTCGCGCTGCCGCTCGCGAGCCGTCCGAAATCCGGCGTCTTCGATCGCATCGGGACGCTCGAGCTGTCGCGGGCGTACGCGCGCGAACTCGGCAAGGTCTTCGCCGAAGAACCCGGGTTGCCGTTCGAACCGCCGCGCTGGCTCCTCCGCGCGCTCGGCGTCGTGCTCGACGCGGGAGAGCGTCGTAGCGGCAACGGCGCGACGAGCGTGGATGCCGCGGAGCGCGCCGCGGACCGCGCGACCGTGACGGTCACGACGCTTCCCTGAGCCGGCGCGCGACGGCCGCGTGCCCCCCTAAAACTAGAAGCGACCGAACACGCCGATTCGAGCGCCGCCGGGCACGGCTTCGACGGTGGGCGCGACGAAGAACGACGACGAGGGCCGCTCGAGCCGCTGCGGCAAGCGACGCTTTCTCACGCCATCGCGAAACTCGGGCACGTAAGACAGATTCGCCTCGAGGATACCGCCGCCGGCGACGAGCAGGAACGCGCCGGCGCTGATGAGCGCGACGCGATTGGCCGTTTTGAGGTTTTCGTTCAACTGCTCGACCTGAGCGTCGTTGGTGAGGTGCGCGCCGCCTCCAGCCTGGGAGTTCAAGCTGAGCTCGATGCCCGTCGCGGTGAGGGCGGTGCCGACGAGGATCGTTTCGGCCGCCAGGAACACCGAGCCCAGGAAGTATTTCCGATTCTGGAATTGACCGACGCCGAACGGCACGCTCGCGAGCCAGCGCTGATTGCGGGTGACGATCGTCTCTTCGGTCGCGAGCTTTTCGAGCTCGACGACGCGGCGTTGCTCGGCGACAGCGCGTTTTCTCGCGAGCTCAGCCGCGGCGCGCTCGCGAGCCGCGCGCTCTTCTTCGGAGCGCCGGATCTCTTCGATGAGCTCGCTCCGCACGATGACGAATCGCTCGATCACCGACGGCGGGAAGACGACCGCGCTCGGCACCGCCATTTGAGGATTGACGCGGATCGCCTCGCGAAACTGCGCGTCGGCGGAGTCGACCCTTCCGACGGCGATGAGGCAAGCGGCGTAGTAGACGCTCGCCTGCTCGCGCGCGCGAGGCGAGAGCCCGGAATCCGGGTTGCCGAGGAGCGCCGC
>DATBBD010000691.1:0-4692 GCA_036271175.1 Polyangiaceae bacterium
AACGACGCACTCAAAACCTCCCGCGAACGAGCAGATTGCCGGGGCCGATGCCGAGCGCGACGGGACCTTCGGTGGCCCTGGGCGCGGTGAACCAGAGCACCGCGCCGCCCGCGATGCCCGCGGCGCCGACGATGAACGCGACGGTCGCGATGTTGGCACTCGAGCGCGCGCTGTTCGCCGCGTCGACGCCACTCGCGCCGCAATAGGGATAGGGGTCGCAGTGTGACTTCGCGTCGCTCCACTTCGACGACGCGCGAATGCCGAAGATCGTTCCGACCACCACACCGGCCACACCGACGCTTCCCGCGACGATCGCGACGGTGCGTTGCGTGCTACCCGGGTGCTGTTCCGCGGAAGACGCAGGCTCGGTGGAGGGCGGCGGCGGCGACACCGGAACCGGCGCTGCGCCCGCTTCATCGGGAAGGATCGGCACCGACACCGACACGCGGTCGCCGTTGGCGCCGACGTCGACCGACGTCGACCAGGTGCGCTTGCCCGGCGCACTCGCCTCGATCACGTGGCGACCCGGGTCGACGGGGATCGCCGCGCCGACCATGGCGGCGTCGACGGGCGTGCCGTCGCGCGTGACGACGACCGTCTGACCCTTCCACCCGACGATGGTGACGTACGAGAGCTTCGGCTCGAGAGCCGCGGCGCGCTGTTGCGCGATGGTCGCGCGATCGGCCGAGCCGGCAGTGTGAGCGGCGGAGATCGCCTCGCGAAACTCCGCCCACGCGGTCGCGGTCTTGCCGACTTTCTCGTAACAGTCGGCGAGGTTCAGCATCGTGCCGACGCCGGGGTCGAGCTTCTGACTCGACTCGAACTTCGCGCAAGCCTCCGAATACTGACCCGATTGCATCAGCTTTCGCCCTTCGTCGAAGAGCGCTTCGGCCGAAGCGATATCGCCCGACCCCGCCGCGTGCGCGGGCATCATCCGCAAGAAGGCCGCCACCGCGAACACGGTGGCTCGGGACCATCGCCTCATCTGTGTCCTCCGTTCCTCTGGCACAAACCGTCGCATACTAAAACAGCGCGCCCCGGTTCGGCTACCCGAACGACACTGTGCAGGAACATGCACGGCCGTGAGCCGTTTCGAACGCGCGGCTGCACTCCGGCGACGATGGCCGCTTTGCGCGCGCGAAACCGCTCGGTTCAGGGGCCCGCAGTGGTGCAGGTTGTGCTTCGAATCGAGTGCCCGCATAGTCGTCGCGTGGGTATGAGGGGAGCGTGGTTGATCGCCGCCGCGACGCTATCGAGCGGGTGCGGCGGCCGCGTGATCCAGGAAATCGGGCCGGGAGCGTCGTCGAATGGAGGCGCGCCGTCGTCGTTCGACGCCGGCGATATCGCAACGAACTCCGGTGCCGGCGGCGCTTTCGGCTCCGCGCCGCTCGGCGATTGCCATCTCGGCTTCGTGGAAACGGCGTCGCCCAGTCGCGCGTGCAATTTCCTGTACGACCTTCGCTGCTACGACGACAAAGCGAGCGCGTGCGCGTGCGCCTGTCCGCGCGATCAATCCGCGAGCACGTGCACGAGCGGTTTTCCGGTCGAAAATGGGCGAGTCTCGGTCATCTGCGACTGAACGGATTCGCGCGCAGCGTCGGCAAGCCCACACTGGCATCCACGCCCCCACTCCGTTTCGAAGCGCCGGGACGGGTGCCCCCTTAAGCCTGAGTCGAAAAAGCCGTTCATCGCGGTTGGCTGCTCCCCGCCGACCATGCGCTCTCCGAATTCGACCTCCGCCGTGGCCCGCTCGGCGGCCGCGCAAGCGCGCGTTGTCGTCGCCGACGACGACGAGTTGATCTTGCGGAGCCTGCGCCGCTTGCTTCGCGACAAGACCAGCGAGTGGGATCTGCTGTTCACGACCGACGCCGATACTGCAGCGCGCGGGCTCGACGAGGTCGGCGTGCGCGTCCTCGTGAGCGACTTCCGCATGAAGGTCGGCAACGGGACGAAGCTCCTCGAAGTAGCGCGCGAGCGGCACCCCGAGGTCGCCCGCATCGTGCTCTCGGGCGACGCGACCGCCGATGCCGCGCTTCACCTCGTGCCCGCCGCGCATCAATTCTTGGCCAAGCCGTTCGAACCCGATCGTCTCCGCGCGACGCTCGAGCGGGTCTGCGCGCTCCCTGCGCTCCTGAAAAACGAATCGCTCCGAGCCGTCATCGGTCGCGACAACGATCTTCCGTCGTCGCCGTCGGTTCACGACGCGCTCTCGCGTGCGCTCGCCAAGTCGAAGACGTCCCTCGCCGAGATCGCGGCGATCGCCGAACGCGACGTCGGCATTGCGGCGCAGCTCCTTCGCCTCGCGAGCTCGCCGGTGTTCGGACCGCCGCGCGCCGCCGCGACGATTCAAGACTCCGTCGCCGCGCTCGGCCTCGACACGCTCCGAAACCTCGTCCGCCAATCGCACGTGATCGCGCCGTTTCGCGTGGCCCCCGCGCTCGCTCACTTTTCACCCGAGTCGCTGAGCGTCCATGCCGTTGCCACCGCGCGCCTCGCCCGCGAGCTCCTCGACGCGAGATCGGACGCCGATGACGCGTTCACTGCCGGCTTGCTCCACAACGTCGGACAGTTCGTCCTCGCGTCGCGCGTTCCGCATCGTTTCGCCGAAGCCCTCGACGGCACCAGCCGCATGCGCGCGCTCCTCGAAACCGAACGCGAGCTCATGGGCTTCACCCACGCTGCAGTCGGCGCCTATCTGCTCGGCCTCTGGGGCATCCGCCCCGCCGTCGTCGACGCCGTGCTTCACCACGGCGCCCCTCATCGCACCGACGACGATGCCAACGTCGCCACCGCCGTCCACGTCGCCGCCGTCCTCGCCAAAAATCCGGAAGCTCCCGTCGTAGAAGATGCGACCGAAACGACCGAAGCGACGCAAACGACCGAAGCGATGACGGCGCTTCCGGCGGCGTACTTAGAACGGCTGCGCGTGCGAGAGCGACTACCGAGGTTGCGCGAGCTTGCGACGAGGTTGAGGGCAACAGCGGAGTCGTGAAGACGTAGGGTTCTAAAAGCGACGGCGCCGCCACCGCGCCGCCTCAAAACACGTCGTGCGTACCGCCGAAGTCGAGGCCCAGACCGAGCCGCGCGGTGCCGATGACCACGTCGTTCGCGCCGGCCGCATCGAAGAGTCCTGGGCCCGACGATGAGTACGTGTAGTGAACGCGATGCCGCGAAAGGTCGTCTTGAAAATCGCCGTAGAGACCGACCGCGTGCTCGTATGGCAGGTGAGGCCCGGAAGCGTGGATTGCCACGCTGAGGACCGAGCGCACCCAGATTGGCTCGTGCTCGCAGCTCGCGACACGTAACAACGTCGCGGCTCGATCGCAAAGACCGCGGGTCAAGATGGGTGGGTGAGGCGCGGAAACGTGCATTGGCACGTTGAGCACCGAGAGCACCCAGATTGGCCCGTGCTCGCAGCGAGCGAGCCGCGAGAACCGTCAGTGGGACATGTTCGAGCAGTACGACGGGAAGTCCGACGGGATCGTCGTGGCGTACGGCTCGGGGCTGACCTCGAACGGGTGCGCCTTGAAGAACTCGAGTGAGTGCGGCGCAACCTCGGGGTCGATTTCGTGGCCGCCCGGGTGATGGCACATCATCGAGTACCAGCCTTCGGGCTGGAACTGCTTGTACCAGGCGAGGCTCTGGGCGTTGAAGTCGAGAATGACGTCGTCGCTGCCGGGGTCGCCGTAGGTGAGAATTCCGGCAACCTTGTTGGCCGGATTTTGATCCATGCTGGGGAGCAGGTAGAGACCACCGGAGTACGAGATGAAGCTCGCGATGTAGTTCGAACGCGCCTGCGCGACGTGCGTCGTGTGGAGAGCGCCGGCGCTCCAGCCGAGCGTGTGGATGTGAGTGACGTCGATGTTCGCCTGCGCGATGGCGCACGAGACGATGGTGTCGAGGACCACGTCGTCTTCGACGAACCAGTAGCCGTCATCCGTCGTCGTGCAGCCGCTGCACGCAGTCGTCGCGGGCGCCGCAACCACACCACCGGCGGCGGTGACGGCGGCGATGTTCGTGTCGCCGAAGCCCTGATGAACCTCAGTCGGACTCGAGAGTGTCGCGTGCCAGTAAATGATGAGCGGGCCGCCCGGCGCGGGTTTGCTCTTCGCCGCCGGATCGATATAGACGGTCACGGGTACGTTCGTGCCGCTCGCGCGCTGGATCTGCACGACGCCGCCGTTGGTGAACGTCGGGCACATTTGCGTGGGCGCCGCGGGGAGCATCGGCTGGCCGGGCGTTCCGGTGGTCGTCGTGCCGCCACTGCCTGGGGGCGCGCCGCCGGTGCTGCCAGTGTTGCCGCCGTTGCCGAATCCACCGGTGCTGCCGATGTCGCCACCGCTGCCGAACGGCGAACCACCGGTGCTGCCGATGTCGCCGCCGCTACCGGGCAGGCCGCCGAACGGGCTGCCACCCGTATTCACCGGGCCGATGCCGCCGCCGCCGAACGGATTGCCGCCGCTGCCGACACTGACTCCCCCAGCACCGCCGAAGGGATTGCCGCCGCCGCTCCCAACGGCTGTGCTGCCACCAGAGCCGAATGGATTGGTCGCCCCGCCGTTACCGAACGAGTTCTCGCCGCCCGTTCCACTTTGCTGGGACCCCTCGCCTTCCGAGTTGCCATTGGCGCTGCTGCACCCGACCTCGCACGCTGCAACGATACCCAGGAGAACAAGAAGGGACTTATGCATG
>DATBBD010000692.1:0-3488 GCA_036271175.1 Polyangiaceae bacterium
CAGGTTCAGGTGCAGAACCGCGTGAGCCAGGCCCTGGCGCGCTTGCCGGAAGACGTGCGGCGGCAAGGCGTCACGACGCAGAAGCAATCATCGAGCCTCACGATGGTCGTTCACGTCATTTCTCCGGGCGGCCAATACGACCCCATCTATCTCCGCAACTACGTCACCTTGAAGGTCAAGGACGAGCTCGCGCGGCTCCCAGGCGTCGGCGATTCGATCGCGTGGGGCGCCGGCGACTACGCGATGCGCATCTGGTTGAACCCGGAGAAAATTGCAGCGCGCGGGCTCACCGCCGGTGACGTCGTCAACGCGATCCGCGAGCAGAACGTCCAAGTCTCGGCCGGAACGCTGGGCGGTCCGCCGATGGATCACTCGAGCGACTTTCTCCTGTCGATCAACGTCAAAGGGCGCCTGACGACCGAGCAGGAATTCGGCAATATCGTCGTGAAATCCGGCGCGAACGGCGAGATCACCCGCCTCTCCGACGTCGCGCGCATCAGTCTCGGCGCGTCGGAATACTCGCTCCGCGCGCTCCTCGACAACGAGCAAGCGGTCGCGATCGCGGTGTTTCAAGCGCCGGGGTCGAACGCCATCGACGTGTCGAACCGCGTTCGCGAGAAGATGGCCGAGCTCGCTCAACGGTTCCCGAAGGGCGTCGAATACCGGATCGTCTACGACCCCACGGTCTTCGTCCGCGATTCCATCAAGGAAGTGGTGCGCACGCTCATCGAGGCGATCCTCCTCGTCGTGCTGGTCGTCATCCTGTTTTTGCAGACCTGGCGCGCGTCGATCATTCCGCTCTTGGCCGTTCCGGTGTCCATCATCGGAACCTTCGCGCTCCTCAATGTGTTCGGTTTCTCGATCAACACCCTGACGCTCTTCGGCCTCGTTCTCGCGATCGGCATCGTCGTCGACGACGCCATCGTCGTCGTGGAGAACGTCGAACGGCACATCGAGGACGGTGCGAGCCCACAAGAAGCCGCTCACCTCGCGATGAAAGAGGTGAGCGGTCCCATCGTCGCGATCGCGTCGGTGCTCTGCGCGGTGTTCGTGCCGATGGCGTTCCTCAGCGGCGTCAGCGGGCAGTTCTTCAAGCAGTTCGCCGTGACGATCGCGATTTCGACGGTCATCTCGGCGCTCAACTCGCTCACGCTATCGCCCGCGCTCGCCGCCGTGCTCCTGCGCCCGCATGGCTCGGCTCCCGATCTTCCGACCCGCGTGCTCGACAAGGCAATGGGGTGGCTGTTCCGACCGTTCAACCGCTTATTTCAGAAGAGCTCGGGTGGTTACGAGCGGAACGTGAAGCGGACCCTGCGTCATCGCGGAGCGGCGTTTTTGGTCTATGCGGCACTCCTCGGCGCGGCCGTTTTCATGTTTCGTGCGGTCCCCGGCGGCTTCATTCCGACCCAGGACAAGCTCTACCTGATCGGCGGCGTGAAGCTCCCGGAAGGTTCGTCGCTGGATCGCACGGACAAGGTGGTCCGGAAGCTGACGAAGATGGCGCTCGAGACGAAGGGGGTGAGCCACGCCGTCGAGTTTCCGGGGTTGAACCCCTTGCAGTTCACGAACACATCGAACCTCGCGACCATTTTTTACGCGCTCGACGGGTTCGACGCGCGGAAGCGCCCGGCGACGGAGATCGTCGCCGAGCTGAACCGGAAATTCAGCGCGGTTCCCGAAGCGTTCGCGTTCGCGATCATGCCGCCCGCCGTTCTCGGCATCGGGACGGGTTCTGGGTTTTCCTTGTTCATCGAGGACCGCGCGGGCAACGGCTATGGCGAGTTGCAAAACGCCGTCCAAGGCTTTTCCGGCGCGCTCAGCTCCGTGCACGGCCTCGGCTACCCGATCACGAGCTACCAAGCGAACGTGCCGCAGCTCGTCGCGGAGGTCGACCGCGACAAGGCCAAAGCGCAATCGGTGAGCTTGACCGAATTGTACGGCACCCTCGGCGTGTACCTCGGTTCGAGCTACGTGAACGACTTCAACCGATTCGGTCGTACGTATCAAGTGATCGCTCAGGCCGACGGTCCGTTCCGCGACGAGCTCGAAGACATTGGTCAGCTCCGCACGCGAAACCAGTTCGGCGAAATGGTGCCCATCGGTAGCATGGCGTCGGTCAAGCAGACATACGGGCCCGACCCGGTCATCCGCTTCAACGGCTACCCCGCCGCCGATCTCATCGGCGAAGCCGACAAATCGGTCATGTCGTCGAATCAGGCGATGGCGGTCGTCGCCGGGATGGCGCGCCAAGCGTTGCCGAACGGCTTCCAGTTCGAATGGAGCGACCTCAGCTATCAGCAAGTGCACGAGGGAAGTCGCAACGTCGTGGCGTTCCCGCTGGCTCTGCTCCTCGCGTTTCTCGTGCTCGCGGCGCTGTACGAGAGCTGGACGTTACCGCTCGCCGTCATTCTCATCGTGCCGATGTGCGTCCTCTGCGCGTTGATTGGCGTGCACCTGACGGGCGGCGACAACAACATCTTCGTTCAAGTCGGCCTGGTCGTGCTGATGGGCCTCGCTTGCAAGAACGCGATCCTCATCGTGGAGTTCGCGCGCGAGCTCGAGCTCGCCGGCCGCGGCATCGTGGAGGCCGCGCTCGAAAGCTGCCGCCTCCGGCTCCGGCCCATCATCATGACGTCGGTCGCGTTCATCGCCGGCGTCGTCCCCCTCATGACCGCCGCGGGAGCGGGAAGCGAAGTGCGTCGCGCGATGGGCGTCACGGTGTTCGCGGGCATGTTGGGCGTGACGGTGTTCGGCCTGGTCCTCACTCCGATTTTCTACGTCACCCTGCGGAAGCTCGTGAGCCGGAAACCCGTGACGGTCACGGCGACGGCTTCCGATTCCGACAAGGCCGTGCCCTCGCCCGCGGAGTGATAAATACCTCGAGTGGACCTCGAGCAAGAGTTGGACCGGCTCTATCAGGCGGCGCCCACCGCGTTCGTCGGCACACGCAACGAACTGGTCTCGGCCCTCCGAAAGGCAGGGCAAACCGCCGACGCCGACCTGGTCGCGAAATTGAAGCGGCCCACGCCGGTCGCGTGGGCCGTCAATCAACTCCATTTTCGGGCGAGGCCTGTGCTCGACGCACTCGAACGAGCCGGCGCGGCGTTGAAAGAAGTGCAAGAGAGCCTCGGTGGGAGCGACGCCTTCGCGCAGGCGAAACGCGAGCACCAAAAGGCGCTGCGCGCGGCCGCGGATCGCGCGCTCGCGTTCGCCGAAGAGCACGGCGCGTCGACGAATGCGAGCACGCGACGCAGCGTCGAAATGACGTTGAACCTGCTCAGCGCAGCCCCCGAATCAGGGCCCGCGCCCGGGCGTTTGACCGCCGAGCTTGCGCCGGTCGGGTTCGACTCGCTCACCATCGCCGGCGCGCCCGCGGCGCGCGAGCCCAAACCGACGCCGCGGACCGCCTCTATAGAAGAGAAGCAGCACGCTGCGACGCTGCGAAAAGCACACGCCGACGGGGAGCGAAAAGTCGCCCGGCTCGAGGA
>DATBBD010000693.1:0-6393 GCA_036271175.1 Polyangiaceae bacterium
GTTCTCGATGACCAAGACGTACGCGGCGGTGCTCGTCGGTCGCGCCGTCAGCGAGGGCGTCCTCTCGGTCGATCGATCCATCGTCGACTATCTCCCCGAGCTCGCTCGAAAACCGCGCTACGGCGAGATCACGCTCGACGAATTGCTCCGCATGACCTCCGGCATCGATTTCGACGAAGAATCGATCGCGTCGCCGAAATTTTACTACACGACCGATCTGCGCGCTCACCTGTACGACTACGACGTGACGCGGCGCCCAGGGACGCGCTACCTCTACGGCAGCGTCAATATCCAGCTCCTGTGGGATGCGCTCCATCGCCGTCTCGGCGGCGAAACGGTGTCGAACTACTTCGAGCGAGAAGTCTGGGGCCCCCTCGGCGCCGAACGACCCGCGTCGTGGTCGCTCGACAGCAACGAAAACGGCGTCGAGAAATTCTTCGGCGGATTCAACGCCACGCTCCGCGATCACGCGCGGCTCGGTCTACTCTTTCTTCACCACGGCGCGGTCGGCGGAAAAACGATCTTGCCCGAGTCGTGGGTCGACCGCTCGCTCTCGCCGGATCCCGTCGCCGGATGGGTCCACACCGCCGACGGTTGGGTCAAGCGCGGCAAGTACCAGTGGTTTCTCACGAGCGACGGACGCGGCTATTTCGCCAAGGGCTACCGCGGCCAGTACGTGTTCGTCGATCCCGACAAGCACGCCGTCTTCGTCCGATTCGGCGAAGGCTACGGCGACGTCGATTGGACGTCTCTGTTTCTACGCTTCGCCGACGCGTTCGCCGACGAGGCAACACCGTCGAGCGGGCCCGCGACCACGCCGCCAACCACGCCGCCGGTATGAGCGCATTCTCTACGAATTTTGTTGGGGGGCTCCCTTCGCGGCGTTGCCGTCGGCGGAGCGTCCCTGTTTCGTGCGCCGCGCCTACGTCCCCGGTGGCGGTCGAAAACCTGGGAGAATCCCCGCCGATTCGAGCGTGCGGCAGATCCGCAAGAGCCGCGTCTCCGACCACCGGGGTCCGACGATCTGCACGCCGATGGGCAAGCCTTCGAAGTCCGCAGCCGCCGGTGCGACGAGCGCCGGGAGCCCACCGAGGTTCGCCATCGCGAGCACGCCGGTCAGATCGAAGTAAGGCTCGTTCTCACCATCGACTTCGAGCGGCGCACCCGGTTCGCAGTGCGGAAAAGCGGTCATCATCGCGGCGGGCAAGAGCAGCGCATCGACGTCGCGGAACAAGGCGTCGCAGGCGTTCATGTACTGATCGCGCTCGTGAAGCGCAGCGAGGTACCAAGCGAGGCTTTCGGTGATCGGCACCGACGTCAACGTTCGGAGGAGCTTCCCGAACAGCGCGCCCCCTCCTTCCCAATCGCAGTCGGGGAGTCGCTCTTCGACGCGCGCGCCGGCCTGGGCTGCCTGAGTCGCGACGCGCGTTACCTGTTCCTTCATCACCCGCCCGACGGTGGTGCCGGGCATGCTCGTCGCGAACGCGAGGCGTAGCCCGTCGAGACGCACCGGGGGTTCCGCGATCAGGGGAACCGGCGGCACATCCACTTCGATTCCGTCCGGACCGCTGATGAGCGACAGCACGAGCTCGAGATCGTCGAGCTCGCGCGCCATCGGCCCGAGGCACGTGATGATCCGGAGCGGCGGCGGCGTTCCCGGGGGCAGCCGGAAAAATCCGGTCATCGGTACGCGGTGCTCGGTCGTCTTCAACCCGTACACGCCGCAGAAATGCGCCGGCAGGCGGATCGAACCGGCGAGATCCGACCCGACTTCGAACGCCGTCATTCCCGTCGCGACCGCGGCGGCCGCGCCGCCGCTCGACCCGCCCGCGGTGCGCTCGAGGTTCCAGGGATTCGACGTGCTTCCGAAAATCGAATTGTCGCTCTGAAACCCGGCGAGAAACGGCGTCACGTTGCTGTGCCCGAAAATGATCGCGCCCGCCGCGCGGAGCCGGGCTGCGACGGTGGCGTCCTGATCCGCGACGCGATCGAAAATGGGCGAACCGATCGTCGTGCGCAGCCCAGCGACGTCGATGCTGTCTTTCAACGTGATCGGCACGCCGTGGAGCGGGCCGCGGCTGACGCCTCGTGCAAGCTCGGCGTCCGCGGCTTCGGCGTCGCGGCGCGCGCCTTCGACATCCATCGACACCACGGCGATGAGGGACGGATTTCGTCGTTCGATGATGGCAAGCTGCGCGGCGAGGGCCTCGACGGCCGACAATTCTCGCCGTGCGATCCGACACGCGAGCTCGCTCGCCGATGGCTCCATGGCCTCGACGTAGCGATCGCCAGCCGCGAGCGTCAAGGGAACGAGCGGCGTTGCCAGCGGATAGGCCGGACCCTAGGTACCCCGGCATGGCGAAAATGAGAGCAGTTCAGGTTTCGAAACCGGGTGGCCCATTCGAGGTCGTCGAACGCGACATCCGCGAACCAGGCCCGAAGGAAGTGCGCGTGAAGGTCGAAGCGTGCGGCGTCTGTCATAGCGACGTCGTGACGCGGGGCGGGCAATTCCCAGGGCTCACACTGCCCCGGATCCCCGGCCACGAGATCGCCGGTCGCGTGGACGCGGTCGGCTCGGGTGTCACCTCGTGGAAGGTCGGCGACCGTGTCGGCGTGGGCTGGCACGGCGGGCACTGTTTCGTGTGCGATCCGTGTCGCAAGGGAGATTTCATGAGCTGCGTGAACGGCAAGGTCACGGGGGTCAGCTTCGACGGCGGCTACGCGGAGTACGCCGTGGTTCCCTTCGAAGCACTCGCGCGGATCCCGGAGACGCTCGAGGCGGCCGACGCCGGACCGCTGCTCTGCGCCGGCGTCACGACGTTCAACGCGCTTCGTAACGTCGGCGCTCGCGCGGGCGACACCGTCGCCGTCCAAGGCATCGGCGGGCTCGGGCACCTCGGCATTCAATACGCGTCGCGGATGGGCTTTCGCACCATCGCCGTCTCGCGCGGCGCAGACAAGGAAGCGCTCGCCCGCGAGCTCGGCGCGCACGAATACATCGACACCGACAAGGTCGACGTTGCGGAGGGTCTTCAGAAGCTCGGCGGCGCGGACATCGTGCTCGCGACGGCTCCGAACAGCGCGGCCATCGTCAGCACCGTCAATGGTCTGAAGCCGCGCGGCAAGGTGCTGCTCGTCGCGGCGGCGATGGAGCCGATGGCCGTCTCGGGGCTCGATCTGGTGCTCGCGGGCAAGGGCATCGCCGGTTGGCCCAGCGGCACCGCTTTCGACTCGGAAGAGACGATGAAGTTCAGTGCGCTACAAAACGTTCGCCCGCGCATCGAGAAGTTCAAGCTCGAGCAAGCCGAGGAAGCCTTCGGCAAGATGATGGCGAACCGCGTCCGCTTCCGCGCCGTCCTCGAACCTATCTCATAAACCTACTACGCACCCCGCCGCGTGTCCCCGCCGCGTCGGCTACCAGGCGTACTTCTTGAAGAAGTCCCATTCGAGCTGCGTCGCGCTCACGTATCCCGCGCCGGCACCGATGCAGCCCGGACAAGTGGGCGCGCCCGCCCAGGCGTGCGCGAGACCCGTGAACGTGCAGAGCTCGACCTGCCCGTCGGCGGGGCAGCCGTCGTAGAGATAACACTGCCCGTTGTCGCCCGAGGTCGTGCCCATTTCCTGAATGGTCTGGTACGTCGTCTGGCAGCCGTTTTTCTGCGCCCAGAGGGTCGCCGACGGCGGAAAGCCGCTCTGCGCGGCGCTGTTCGGATCGTCGCAGCCCGGCGCGATGAGCGGATCGGAGGTGCCGTGGAAGATGATGATCGGCATGTGCTGCGTCTTGCACGTGCTGAGGCTCGCCAACGTGCCGCCGGAGTGCGGCGCCGCGGCCCGAAAGTCCGGGCGATCACAGGCGATGTGATGGGTGAAATAACCCCCCATGGAAAACCCGGTCGCGAAGATGTGCTTGTCGTCCAAACACTGGTCTTGGATCATGTCGGCCTTCATGGCATCGACGAACGCCAGGTCCACGGCATTGGGGTTGTTCACGAGGCTGCCCGCGCCGCACACGGCGGCGCTGTTGTCGGAGACGCTCCACGGATCGAGCGAGCCCGAACCCGTTGCGGACGACGTCGCCTGACCGTCGGGAAACACGACCGCGATCCCTTCGCTGTCGGCGAGCTTCGAGTACTCGGTGATCTCGTACAAGTCTTCGCCGGTCTGCGTCGCACCGTGAAACACGTAGACGAAGGGAATCGCTTTGGTGGCGCTGAGCGATTGCGGCAGATAAGCGATGTACGTGCGCGCGGTGCCGCCGACGGTGACGGTTCGCGAGGTCTTGCCGCGCATCCCGGCGCGCGTGCCGCAATCGCCGCCGCCGTTGCCGGCGTCGGGCGTACCTGCGCCGCCCGAGCCACCGCCGCCCGTGTCGTTCCCGCCCGCGCTCGAACCCCCGGAGTTCTGAGGAATTGTGCCGCCCGAGCCACCGCTCGGGACGCCGCCTGACGCGAAGCCGCCGGAAGCGACCGTGGTGTTACCACCGACGCCACCGAATCCGCCCGACGGGAACGGGCTCGTGCCGCCGCCGCCGATCGGCGTCCCGCCGCTACCAGTTTGTGTGTTGCCGGCGAACGCACCGGAGCCGCCACTTTGGTTCGGCGACGTCTGGGCGGGAGCCCCGTCGTTCGCACAGTGCGTGCACGCCAAACACACGACTAGGAACGAGCTCGAGCAAGAAATCGGGCGCATGGTAAGGGTCCTTCGGCTGAGAACGGCAAGCGCGTTCTCGTCGTCGTTTCGCGGCGCGGGCGCCGTGAAAATAGCCCTGCGCGTCGAGCGCGTCGTGCCGTCCAGAGCTCGACGCGCAGCGAACTCATACACGGAACAAACGGGGTTCGCCAGCAACCGCAGGCGCCTAGCGATTTCCCGATTCTGCCAAGCACTGTACGACTCGACGCAGCAAGTGATCGCTTTTCGTAACGGCGACTCGCGCCGGCTCGACGCGTCGATGCGCGTCGACGCGCGTCGAGTGCCGAACCGCTTGCGCGCGGTGTGATGGTCACACCAACGGTCGAGGCCGCGCCGTCAGTGCTTCGCGGCTCCGGAGGTGCTCGACGACCTCAAATGTTTGTCGAAGAAGTCGATGGTGCGCTTCCACGCGAGCTTCGCGGCGGCGGCGGCGTAGCGCGGCGTCGTATCGTTGTTGAAGCCGTGTTGCGTGCCCGGATAAGTGAACACCTCGAACCTCGCGTGTGCGGCCGTGAGCGCCGCTTCGTACGGAGGCCACGCGGAGTTGATGCGGTCGTCGTGCTCCGCCAGGTGAACGAGCAGGGGCGCTTTGACTTTGACGGCGTCCGCCGGCGCGGGTGCCAACCCATAAAACGGCACCGCGGCGGCGAGATCTGGCAACCGCGTTGCCAGAAAGTGCGCGATGCCGCCGCCATAACAAAAGCCGACCACGCCGAGCTTTCCGTTGCTCTCCGGGCGTTGCTTCAGGAAATTCGCGCTCGCGACGAAGTCTTCTCGCGTCTTCGATTGGTCGAGCTTGCCGAACAGCTCACGCGCCTTGTCCTCGTCGCCGGGGTACCCTCCGAGCGGGAAGAGCGCGTCCGGGGCGAACGCGAGAAAGCCGTCGAGCGCGAGCCGTCGCGCGACGTCCTCGATGTGCGGATTGAGCCCGCGGTTTTCGTGCACGACGAGGACGGCGGGGAGCTTCCCGGCCGCCTTCGCCGGCCGCACCAGGTAGCCGCGCACTTTGCCGTAGCCGCTCGGCGAGTCGAGCTCGACGTACTCCGCCTTGAGCCGCGAATCGGTTGCCGACACTTGCGCGGCCTCGGCGAACCGCGGATTGAGCGCTTCGAGGAGCGCGAGCGCCGTCGTGCCGGTAGCAAACGCCGCGGCTCGCTCGAGAAATCCTCGTCGATCGATGACCCCGTGGACGTACGAGTCGAACAGCTTCAGGACGGCCGGGTGAAAGTCGTTCGCCGTTTTGCGACCGTTCGTCGAGCGGCTCGACGAGCGGCTCGTGGACGGGGACGGAGACGACGACGCTGCACGTCCGAGCTCTGATGAATCATCGCGGCGTTTGGATTCGTTCATGGCGATGCCTGGGAGATACCGCTCGCTCCACCGCGCGACAAGGTTCGAGCGCTGTCGCAACTTGTCCCGCTCACGGCCCACTCGCGGTTCGGTCGGTTGCCCGCATTCGTCTCCTGCAAGCGAACCGCGTTCAGCGCGAATCGCCGTCGGCGGCGTCGAGATCGCGCCGGGTTCGTTCGACCTCCGCTCGCGCGTCGTCGAGTTCTTTCTGGGCCGCTTCGGCGTCACGGCGTGCATCGTCGCGAGCGCGTCGCGCGTCGTCGGCGGCCGCGATCGCCGCTTCGGCCTCCTTCACCGTTTTCGCGTGATGCGCTCGCGTCTCGGTGGCTCGCTCCTCGAGCCGGGCGACTTTTC
>DATBBD010000694.1:0-6670 GCA_036271175.1 Polyangiaceae bacterium
ACTCCGAGTCGATACGTCGGACAATTTTCGGCATGCGCCTATCAAGTTCCGGCGGCGCGGATCCGTTAGGGACAGCGACCATGCACGAGATCATGCGGCTTTCGTGCGACGCGCTTACCGAATGGGCCCCATGGCACGAGACCTGCTTTTGCCGATGTCGACCGATGCAACCGCGTTCTTCAGCTTCGCAGCGTGGGTTCACGCTGATCGAAATGCTCACCGTGGTCGTTCTCGTGGGCGTCTTGGCGACGCTCGCCAGCATCGGGGTGCGTAAATACATTCTCTCCTCGAAGACCAGTGAAGCCGTGAGCATGATGGCCAGCATCAAGACCGCCGAGGAGGGCTTCAAGGACGAGACGTTCGTGTACCTGAACGTGTCGTCGGATTACTCGAACGGTAACTTCTACCCGACCGCGACGCCTGGCCGCGCGGCGGGCAAGGTTCAGTGGGGCGGTGGTTCCGGCGCGCTCGCCAGCAACTGGCGGACGCTCGGCGTCGCGCCCGACGGTCCAGTGCTGTTCTCGTACTCGGTGGTGTCGTGGGCGGCCGGGGCTTCGGTCCCGAGCGATCCGTCCGGAATCTCGCTCGCACAATTCAAGCTACCGAACCCCGCGACGCAGCAGACTTACCTCGCCGTGGCGAAATCGGATCTCGACGGAGATCCGTCGAAGAGCACCTTCGTCGTGAGTCACAGTCTGAGCACGGAAGTGCATATCGAAAACGACGGAGACTGAGATGTCGCCGATTCGAAGCATCAAAAACGGATTTAGGGGCGTGCGGGTGAATCGGGTGGCCCGCCGGCACCTTCAGCAATAGGTCACCCAATTCATTCACAACAAGGAGTATCAAGCATGAGTGCCATCAAGAAAAACAAGCGAGGATTCACCCTCGTCGAGTTGATGATCGTCGTCGCCATCGTCGGCGTTCTCGCCGCGCTCGCCATCTACGGCGTCCGCCGCTACATCCTGAACGCGAAGACCGCGGAAGCGCGTAACTCGATCGGTCAAATGGCGAAAGACGCCTCGACCGCGTACAACCGTGAAGGCATGGCCGGCACGGTGCTCGGCATGGGCACCAGCACCGGCGTCTCGAACCACCTTTGCGGTTCGGCGACGAGCGTCCCCTCCACGAAGGACGACATCAAGGGCCAGAAGTACCAGTCGAAGCCGACCGAGTGGCAGAGCGGCGATCAGAACAACGGTTGGCAGTGCCTCCGGTTCTCGATGCAAGATCCGCAGTACTTCATGTACAAGTACACCTCGACCGGCAGCGCCGGCGCGGTGAACGACACGTTCGACGCGGAAGCGGACGGCGACCTCGACGGCGACGGCACCACGTCGGCGTTCGAGCTCAAGGGTCAGATCCAGAGCGACAGCAACAACCTCGTCGTGACGATCGCCCCGAACATCATCGAGACGCAGCCCGACGAATAACGGACACGCCTTTCGATATCGTGAGACGCCCCGGGCCGAAAACGCCCGGGGCGTTTCTGTTTTCGAAGCCGAAAGAGTGCGACTACGCTGTTCGTCGTGCGCCCCTTCACGGTTCTCGAAGCCGCTTCCGGCGTGGCCATCGTGGGGTCGATCCTCGCGATCGCCGTCCCGGCGTTCGTGAAGAACCTGCATGCGTCGCGGCTGGTCGAACCGGTCGACGGCCTGAACCACATCGCGACCCGCGCGACGGCGCTCGCCGCGCAGCAGCCGTCGGAGACGGCGTACCCGGCGCCGGTCGAGCTCACTCCCGAGCGCGTCCCGCGCGGAAGCCCGGTGCTCGATCCTCCCGGAACCTGGGATCAGCCGACGTGGCGCTTGCTCGATTTCTCGTTCAGCGTGCCGCACTCGTACAGCTTCGAGTTCGAGAGCCACGACGCGCCGAAACGCGCGACGTTTCGCGCGATCGCCCACGGTGACTTGGACGGGGACGGATTACCGAGCACGTTCGAGATTTCCGGCGCATCCGAGGACGGCGCCGAGCCGACGATCGCTCCGATGGAGTCGGAGCGCGAGGTCGAGTGAACGAGAGCCTGCCGCGGCGCCCGGACCTGACGGCTTGGGTCGTCGCGTTCGGCGCGCTCGCCATCGTCGCCGTCGTGCGGCCGCCGCTCGCGGCCGGCTTTCACGAGCTCCACGTCACGAGCGACGTGTACCCGTTTCCGCCGCCCGACCCGCTCGTCGTAGCGAGCCTCGGCTACCGCTCGGCCCTCGCCGACGGGATCTTCGCGAACGTGCTGGTCTCGTACGGCATTCACTTCGCCGAGAAGCGGCGGCTCGAATTCGCCGGCGAGTACATCGACGCCGTCAACGCTCTCGACCCGGCTTTCCGCGATCCTTACCGTTACGCCGACACGCTCGTCGTGCTCGGGCCGACGCCCGCGCGAGAAGCGGACTACGTGAAAGCGCGGGAGATCTTCGAACGCGGGCTCGAAAACCGACCCTACGACACCGAGCTCTGGAACACCGCGGGTCAGTTCACCGCGTACCTCGGCGCCGCGGGGGTCCCGGAAGCCGATCGTCCGGCGTGGCGGCTCGCGGGCGCGAAGATGCTCGCGCGCGCGTGCGAGCTCGCGAGCGGCAACGACAACATTCCTTACCACTGCATCGCGGCTGCCCGGCTCTTCGAGGGCGCGGGCGAGCGCGACGCGGCGATCGATTCGTTGAAGCGCTTGCTTGCGGTGACCGACGACCCGCAAGTCGAACAACTCGCGCTCGGTTATCTCGGCAAGCGGCTGAGCGAGCGCGAACAGTCGGAGCAAGAGCAGCGCAGAAAGGCGTTTCGCGATGCTTGGAAGGCGGATCTTCCGTCGGTGTCGAAAGACATGATGCTCGTCGTCGGGCCTCGCGCCGAACCATTCGTCTGCGCCGGCGTCGATCGCGCGGGCGACGACGATTGCGTCGCGTCCTGGCGCGAGTGGGGGCGGCGAGAAACGGCCGCGAGCGGTCCGGCGCCCACCGAAGGTTCCCCGTGACGCGCCCCGCGCGCACCCAGACGCGATGCCCTGCGCTCAGAAACGGACGGCGACGGTCTTCGACTGCCCGCTGCCGACGCTGACGGAAGACACCTTCCGCATCGTCCCGCTGACGAAGACGACGGTGTGCGAGCCTGCCGAGACGCGGACGCCCGCGCGCGGCGTCGCGCCGATCGGACGGCCGTCGAGGATGACGTTCGACACCGGAATCGAGTTGACGTTCAGCGTCGCCGACCCGGCGCTGACCGGAGGGGGGCTCGCGGCAGCCTGTGTGCCCGACGAACCGGACGACGAGCTTGCGCTGCTGCTCGAGCTTCGCGAGCCGCTTCCTTCCGATGCGCCCGCGGCGGCGCCGGAGCCAGTTTCGGTCATGCTCACTTCGAACGATTTTTCGACTTCGCCATCGTCGAACGTCAAGGGCAGCTTGAACTGTTCGTAACCGCGGCGCGTCGCGACGAGCGTGTGCGGCTGATCCGTCGGAATGTCGAGCGTGATGGGAAGCTTCGGTAACGTCCGTCGATCGCTCCCGCTGATCAGGATCACGCGCGCGCCGTCCGAGCCTGCGCCGGGTTGAATGGTCGCCAGGCCCTTCAAGACGCGGAGCTTGAGCGGCCCGATCGTCTGCATCTGCTCCGGCTCGACGGTGATTTTCTTTTCGAACGCCTCGAAGCGCTCGCTGCCCGCGACACGAATCGTGTGATCGCCCGGCTCCATGTCTTTGATCTCTTGCGGCAAGGGGCCGATCTCGCGGCCATCGACGTACAGCTTCAGCCCCGTGCCTTCGCCGAGCACTTTCACACCGGTTCCGAGCGCGCGAACCAAGGTCAGGTTCTGCACGGCCTTGCCGCCAGCCGAAACGACGACGGCGATGTCGGCCATGGCCTGGTAGCCCGCGGCGTGTGCGCGGACGTAGTACGTGTCCGGCTTGATCCCGTCGAGCGTGCACGGCGAATTCGAGCAGCGCTTGTCGCCGTTCACGAGGATCTCGACGGCGTCGAGCGGCTTGTTGCTCGGCCCGGCGACGGTGACGACGAGCGAGCCCACGCGCGGGAAGAGGAAAAAGTAAGCGACGACCGCGAGCACGAAGACGCCCGCGGCGCCGGCGATGTACGGCGTGCGGTTTGCCGCGCGTCGACCGGGGTAGTACGCGGGGACTGGGGCGGGAGCGGGGATCGCGGCTTGAGGCGCCGAGGGCATCGGCGCCATCGAGGGGCGCGGCATCGGGCGCGACGGCGGCGCCGTCATGCGCGGCGGCGGCGCCATCGACGTCGAAGGACGGCCGGCTGCGGGCGGGGGAGCCGGCGGCGGCACACTCGTCGCGAGGAGAGCGCGCGCGGCGTCTTCGTTTCCGCCCTTGTCGTAGACGGTGGTCTTCTCGTCTTCGTCGTCCCAATCCATGTCGACGCCGCGCGCGGACGCGGGCGAACGTGGTGCGGAGCTCGGAGCGGAAGGGGGAGCGCCGTTCGGTCGCGTCGCGAGTCCGCTCCCGAGCGCGGGCGGAATCGGCGGCGGCGGTCCGCTGCGTCGTGACGGAGGCGGCGGAGGGGGTACGGTCAGGCCGAGCGCGGTGCGAGCGGGTGGTGGTGGCGGTCCACCGGGTGCACTGGAGTTGCGAGGCAACGGCGGCGGGATCGTCCCACTCGTGCGACTGGGCGCAGGCGGAAATGCGCCGGGCGGCGGTTGCAACCCGAGCATCGTTTTTTGGCGAATTCCACCCGGGGCGGGCGCGGCCGCAGCTCCGGACGGGGCGGGCGCGCTCGAATTCCTGGTCAGATCCTTGAAGATATCGAGGTTGGAGCCGCCCTTGTCGCTCATGAAATTCGGTCCCGTTTCGGGTGCAAACCAGCCGACCGGTCACACCCGGTTAGCACCTCGCAGCGCGCGAGACGATGCGCGGCAGCTTAGCTCTAGCGTCGATCGATGGCGAGCGAGTTGCAACGCTGGAACAGCGTGGATAGACAACTATGGTTCCGCTGGAGGTGTGGCCTCTTCGGTGGACGCACTAGGCGCGCTGGAAACCGCCGGCTTCGGCCAAAACCGCGTCTGACGCTGCGCCGGCATCCAATCGCGCGGCGGTAAAATTGGGGTCTCGGTAAAGATGCGGCGGAGTCTGGGTTCGACCGACCGCGTCAGCCGCAATGCATTTGCGCTCAACTTCGCGGGATGGTCCGAAAGATCTCGCGTACCTCCGAGCCCGATGCCGAGCGGCGCCTCGAAGAAGAGGCGCGACGTGCATCGCGCCGCGTCGAGGACCCGATTGAGGAGCGCGCCGTCTCTTGCCGGGTCGGGCGCCGTGGCGACCTCCGCGTAGACGACCATGCCATCCGCGTCGACTCCGGCGGCGGCAACGGCATGGTCGGCGCGAGACGCCCCGCTCGCGACGAGCACCGCCTCGGCATCGGGTCGCGCTTGGGCCACGAGCGCGTGCCGCCGAGCAAGCCAGAGCTCGCTGTCCGAAGCTGCTTCTCGACGCGGTACGATCGTCAGGATCGTCGGCGCCGTGCTCGACGGGCCCGCGGGCTCGAGGACGCCGGGATCGATCTTCAGCACGTACACCTTCGTCTCGGGCCGAGCGCGATCGGGGCGCACCGCGGTCGTCGCAAGCGCGTAAGGCCATCCCTCTTGCGGCAAGCCGACGACGGTCCACGTTCCATCCGTTCCCTCGCCGGGAAACGCGTCGAGCGGCGCGCCCGGAAGCACGGGTTTCAACGTGAGATAGAAGAAGTCGCGCGCGCTTCTCCGGATGTACCGGGGGAAATGCATGAGCTGCAGATTGCGGATGAGCCGCCGCCCGCGAAAGCGGTATCCGGGCATGTCCGGGACGTCGCCCTCGGTTTGCCAGTGACCATCGAGCTTGCCGGACAGCGGCGGCATCTCCGCGGTCGTGCCCACGCGGTAGAGCTCGAGCCCGGTGTGGCCCTGATTCATGTCGAGGTGAATGCCGTAGTCGCACCGCGCGGCGAGCATCGCTTTGCCGAGGTGCACTGGGTCGATCTGCGTCGCATAAAAGTACGCCGCGAACCCGTCGTGCGTCATGCACACGCCGCTCCGGAGGGTATGCGTGACGTCTTCCCAATCGTGCGGAACACCGCCCCACCAATCACGGCCGTAGGGATTGTATTTCCCATCGGCGACGATGGGCGTGAGGTTCTGGCGAAACGCGACGAACTCCGGCGGCACCGTCAAGTCGTAGGGCCACGTGCCGAATCCGATCGAGCCGTCAGCGTCGCGGGCGAGCGTCGCGGCGTACGGTTTCGGCGGGACGAGCACGTCGCCCGCTGCCATCATTCCGAAATCGCCGTGCGTCGATTGGAACGCGCCGTTGAACGCCGCGATGAGGTGTGTGAGGAGCTCCGGCCGCCGCGGGATCATGCCGCTCCCGGGTTCACCGGTGGCGCTCTGCGGCTCTTCGGTGCCCGGCACCATGTCGAGCTCGACCTGTCGCGGGTCCCACGCGACGACGTACACCCGCGAATCGGGGCGCGCTCCGTCGGCGCGGAGATACGTCGTCACGAGCGCCGACGGAGCGCCGGGCGTCACGCGCGTGAACGGATCGTCGTCGAGGCGGCGCCAAGTGCCTTCGCCGCGCTCCGCCGGAAGCACCAAGGGCTCCAGTGGCGGTGGCGGCCAACCCGTCTGAGGATCGGTGATCGCTGGGCGGCCCGCGCCGAACACTTGCCCGAGCTCCTCGTTGAAACCCGAAGA
>DATBBD010000695.1:0-12587 GCA_036271175.1 Polyangiaceae bacterium
CGATGACCGTCGAGCGCGCCATTCCGATCCTCATTCAGGCCTGCGGAGCGCTCCAGGAAGCGCACTCGATGGGGATCATCCACCGCGATCTGAAACCCGAAAATATCTTCCTGTCGAAGCAGATGGGCATCGAGGAGTACCCGAAGCTCCTCGACTTCGGGCTCGCGAAGGTCACCGAACAACAGATGCGCCCCGGTTCGGTGAACCTCACCCAAGAGGGAATGGTCTTCGGCACACCGGAGTTCATGTCTCCCGAGCAGGCGCAAGGCCACACTTTGGAGGCGACGAGCGATATCTATTCGCTCGCGGTCATCTTGTACGAGGCGCTCACCGGCAAGCTCCCGTTCGACGCGAAGAGCCCGATGGAATACATCCAGAAGCACGTCGTCGAACCGCCGATCCCGCTGAGTGCGCGCGTCGAAGGGCTCAAGTTTCCACGCGGGCTCGACGAGGTGGTCGCCAAGGCGCTCTCCAAGGGTCCGAAAGATCGCTTTCAGAGCGCGATCGAATTCGCGGTCGCGCTTCGCCCGTTCGGCGGCGACGCCGGCGCTCTGGTCGACAGCATCTTCGAGATGACTCCTGCTCCACCGAGCGCGACCCTTTCCGCGGCGATGGCGTCGGCGACCGCGCACACGCACGGCGGGAGCCAACCTCGGCGTCCGGGCCTCGGCCTTCTCGTCGTCGTGGCGGTCGTGTGCTTGCTCTTCGGAGTGGCGCTCGCGATCGGTATCATGAAGATCCTTGGAAAGTAGGACCTCGCGAGCCAACGTTTCGAAGGCGGAACCGGTATCGGGCCGTCTCTCGGAGCGGATCCTTCGAGCCCTCAAAGTGGCCGGTGTCGTCCTGCTCGCCGCGATCGTGCTCGGCGCGACGACGACTTACCTCGTCGTGTCGCACTACTCGGCCGACTTGCCGAGCATCGTCGAGCTGAAGTCCGGGTACAGCCCGCTCCAGCTCACCCGCGTGCTCGCGAAGGACGGGACCGTGCTCGCCGATCTGTTCACCGAGCGGCGGACGGTGATTCCGTTCAAGGACGTCCCCGACGGCACGAAGCTCGCGTTCCTCGCCGCCGAGGACGCGAGTTTCTACGAGCACAAGGGTCTCGACTATCTCGGCATGCTGCGCGCGCTCTCCGCCGATCTGCGCGCGGGCGCGACGCGGCAGGGCGGGAGCACGATCACTCAGCAAGTCGTGAAGAACGTGCTCCTCGACCCCGAGCGCACCTTGAAGCGGAAGATCAAAGAGACCATTCTCGCCCGTCGCCTCGAGCAATATCTGACCAAGGACGAGATCTTCAATCTCTACTTGAACCACATCTATCTCGGCCACGGCCGTTACGGCATCGAAGAGGCGTCCCGTTACTACTTCGGCAAGAAGGCGCACTCGCTCGATCTCCCGGAGTCGGCCGTTCTCGCGGGGCTCG
Source organism: Polyangiaceae bacterium (assembly GCA_036271175.1). GTDB lineage: Bacteria > Myxococcota_A > Polyangia > Polyangiales > Polyangiaceae > DASZVB01. Next base: position 1,424 of record DATBBD010000695.1, read on the forward strand.
TCGCGGCTCCCGAGAGGTTTTCTCCGCGCCGGAGCCCGGAGCGCGCGCTCGAGCGACGGCGCTACGTGCTCGACCAGATGCTCGCGAAGGGGTTCATCACGAAGGCGCTTCACGACGAAGTGCGCGACGCGCCGCTCAAGCTCGCGCCCGAGGCCGACCGCGAGAGCGAGCTCTGTCCCGAAGCGGTCGACGCCGCGAAGGAGCTCTTGCAAACCGTGGCCGGCCCCGCGGCGGCGCGTGGCGGTTTCGAGATCGCGACGACGATTTCGCCCGCGCTCGAAGCCGCAGCGCGCCGCGCCGTTCGCGAGAACCTCGACGCCTACGCGACGCGCCACAATCTGAGGCCGCCTTACTTGGCGACGGCGCATGCGTCGTGGGGACCGCCGTTCACCGGCACCCCGCTTCCGAATCACGTGTACGTCGGCGTGGTCACCCGTACCGACGATCGCCTCGGCACGATCGAAGTGCGCGTCGGAACGGTGACCGGCCGCGTGTTCTTGTCGCTCGAGAGCCGCTACAACCCCGGTGGCCTCTCGCCGTCGCAGTTCACGAGCGAGGACGCGGTGCTTCGCGTGAGCCTCGGGGTGCCGCCGGAGGGTGCGGAACAGCCGCCGCTCCGGCTCGAGCTCGGCCCCGAGTCCGCGCTCGTCGCGATCGACGTCCGGACGCACGAGGTGCTCGCGCTGGTCGGCAGCGCCGAGGGCGTTCCCGGCGGTCTCGATCGCGCCACCGCCGCGCATCGACAACCCGGGTCGTCGTTCAAGGCCTTCGTCTATAGCTACGCGCTTCACGCGCGTCAGATCACGCCGGCCACGGTGCTCGAAGTGCCGAACGTCGTGCACAAGCGCGGCGATCCCGCGACGCATCGCATTTCGGTTCGCGACGCGGTCGCCCGCAGCGACAACGCCGCGGCGGTGCGCGTCTTTCGCGACGCCGGCGGCGCGAACGTCGTCGAGTGGGCGCACGCGGCGGGCATCGAGTCACGCCTCGGCGCGGACGATTCCCTGGCGCTCGGGTCGTACGAAGTCACGCCCCTCGAGCTCACCAACGCGTTCGACACGTTCGCGAGCGGCGGCGAAGTCGCGCCACCAGTTCTCATCGAGAGAATCGTCGATTTTCGCGGGAATTCATTGCCGCTCCCTCCGAAGCCGCCCTCGCGGCGCGTGATGGACCCCGACGAGGCGTACCTGGTCACCAGCTTGCTGCGGAGCGTCGTCACGTACGGCACGGGACGCCGTGCGCTCGCGCTCGCCAGACCCGTCGCCGGAAAAACCGGAACGACGAACGCAGCGAAAGACGCTTGGTTCGTCGGGTACTCGACCGACATGGTGGTCGGGGTCTGGGTCGGCTACGACGACGCGTTGCCGCTCGGCCCCGGCGAGTCCGGGTCCTCGACGGCGCTTCCGGCGTGGGTGTCGTTCATGAAAGCCGCGAACGAAGGACGCCCGGTGACGGATTTTTCGCGACCGAGCACCATCGTGACCGCGCGAATCGATCCGCTGACGGGTTTGCTCGCGCGCGACGGCCAAGACGGCGCGATCGACGAGGAGTTCATCGATGGGACGGCACCGACGACCGTCGCTCCGGCGCCCGATGCCGGCGCGCCTCCTTCGGAACCGGCCGCCGCCGTGAAGCATTCGCATCCGGACGCCGGCACTCCCGACGAACCGCCGCCGTTCTGAGCGCTCAGAGCTCGACTTGGCCCACGCGCGCCGTCGTTTTCGCTTCGTGGGACGCGCTCACGAAGTGACGAAAATCGTAGCGCTCGACGTCGACGCCGACCTGGTCGAGGACGCTTTCGGCGACATAGAGCGGCACCGCGTCGCCGAGCGCCAGCGCGATCGCGTCACTTGCCCGCGCGTCGACATCGAGCAAGCGCCCTTCCTTGCGGATGAGCACCGAGCCGTAAAAGACGTCGTCTTCGTAGCGATCGACGCGCGCCGCCACGACGTCGCCGCCCAACTTTTTCACGACGTCGTCGAGCAGATCCTGGGTTAGCGGGCGCGCGAACTTCTTGTGCTCGAGTCGAAGCGCGATGGAGAGCGCCTCGGTGCCGCCGACGTCGAGAATGAGCCCGGTTCTCTCGGCCTCATCGGTGAGCACGACGGCCTGTCCGTCGGAGGTCGGCGCGATCCCGCCGACGGCCATGCGCCGATAGCCTTGCGGGGGTTTGAGCGACGGATCGCGCGACGGGACGTCTTCGGGAACGCGGCGTTCGCGAGGCGCTTCGGGCGTCGCGCTGACGCTCGGCGTCGGAGCGGGGCGCGTCCGACCATCGACCCTCGCGCGCGAGCACGCCGCGATGGAGACGGCGACCGCGATCATTGCCGTCTTGAGCGCCCGGCCGACCATGGCGATGAAAAAACTGTAGCGCCGACGGCAGCGTCGCGCCCGAAGAAGCCAATGTAACCAGGTTCAAGCCCGCACCCTACGCTCCACGGGACCCGTCCGGTTTGCATTGACCCCACGCCGGTTTTCACCGAGCATCGCCCGCCAAAAGAACATGATTTCCAAGCGTTCGAAGGTCATCGGCGCGGCGCTTCTGCTCTCGTTCTCGACGCCCGGTTGTGGTGGCGGAGGGACCCATGCCCGTACACCGGAACCGCCGAACATCGGCGCGCCGGACGTGCCCTGGCACCAGAAAACGCACGACGAGAAGCAGGGATTCATGGCCGCGCAGGTCGAGCCGACGATGCGCCACCTGTTCCAATCATACGACGCGAAGGGCTACACGAAGTTCGACTGCACCACGTGTCACGGCAACGACATGGATCGCGTCGACTTCAAGATGCCGAACTCGCTCTACGCGCTCTCCGAGAAGGACCCCATCGCCGCCGGCAAGGACGACGACGAGAAGATCACCGACTTCATGATGGGCCAGGTCGTGCCCACGTTCGCGAAGCTCCTCAAGGAGCAACCCGGGAGCGCCGCGGGGGTCAGCTGCTTTTCGTGCCATCCGAAGGAGTGACCGGCCGCCACTCTATCGGGCAAGTGAGCTGGTCGAATTCGACCGGCGTTTCTGGTTTGGTGACCGTACCTGCGGGGTTCGACGTAACTCGCCGTCCCCGCGCCACGTAGGACAAAGACCATGGCCTCAGGCGATGAAAAAGACCGGGGAAATCTCGTCGCGCGCTCGGTCGCGCCCGAAGATTCGCGCCGCCACTTCCTGAAGACGGTGGGCATCGGCGGTATCGGCGTCGGGCTTGCCGCGGTCGTCGCCGCGCCGGCAGCCGCGTACGTGACGTATCCGCTCGGCCATGCGACGGTCACCGGCGCGAACGGGTTCGTCCCAGTCGGCAAATCCACGTCGTTCAAGGAGGGCCAGCCACTCAAGGTCGACGTCTTCGCCGACAAGCGCGACGCCTGGAACCGCATCTTGCAGGTGAAGGTCGGCTCGGTGTGGATCATCCGCAAGGGCGGCAAGCTCCGCGCGTTCAGCTCGGTGTGTCCGCACCTCGGTTGCGCCTTCGACTACGAACCCGAGGTGAAAGAGTTCAAGTGCCCGTGCCACAACGCGTTCTACACGATCGACGGTCAAGTCGCGGGCGGCCCCGCGCCGCGTCCGATGGACGAACTCGAGCTCGAAGAGAAAGACGGCAAAGTCGCCGTTCACTATCAGAGGTTCCGAACGGGTACGGCGACCAAGGAGGTCGTCTGAATGAAGGCGCTCGTCGATTGGCTCGACGATCGCGCTTCGATCCGTGCCGTGTGGTCCTGGTTCGCCGACCAGGAGCTGCCGGGCGGCGCGAGGCTCCGTTACTCGTTCGGCAGCGTGCTCGTGTTTCTCGTCGTGCAGCAAGCCGTGCTCGGCATCTTGCTCGCGAGCTATTACAGCCCGTCCGCGACGGACGCCTGGGCGAGCGTCGAATACCTGAACGACCAGGTCACCGCGGGTTGGTTCCTGCGCGGGCTGCATCATCACGGGTCGTCCGCGGTCGTCGTTCTGACGGTCCTGCACATCCTGCAGACGGCGCTCGCTGGCGCCTATCGGAAGCCGCGTGAGCTCAATTGGCTGAGCGGCCTCGTCATGGCCGCGCCGGTGCTCGGCTTCGCGCTCACCGGCTATCTCTTGCCCTGGGATCAAAAGGGATACTGGGCCACGCAGGTTGCCACCAGCATTCTCGGGAGCATGCCCGGCGGCGCGCCGCTTCGCGTCCTGCTCCAGGGCGGCACCGAGTGCGGCAATCTCACGCTCACGCGGTTTTTCACGCTGCACGTCTTCGTGCTGCCGATCGCGCTCTTCGGCCTGCTCGCGGTGCACATCGCGCTCGTGAAGAAGCACGGCGTCACGCCGCCCGAGCTCCCGAAGGCCGAGCTCGAGCTAAAGAAGCAGCGGTACTTTCCGAGTCAGCTGTTCTGGGACGTCCTCTTGATGGCGCTCACGTCGTGCGTGCTCGTCATGCTGACGTTCAGCACGCACGGCGCGACGTTGTACGCGCCGGCTCAGCCCGCCTCGAATTTCCAGGCGCGCCCCGAATGGTACTTCTTGCCGCTCTTCCAGCTGCTCAAGTACTTCGAGGGGCCGACGCAGTTCATCGGCACGGCGGTCATCCCGGGCGCGCTCGCGGCGTTCCTCGCGGGGCTCCCGTGGATCGATCGCGCGCAGAGCCGGAAAATGGGCGAGCGCATGCCGGTCGTGGCGGGGCTCGCCGTCATCATGAGCGGCATCATCGTGCTCATCACGATGGCGCTCCACGACGACGCGAAGGATCTCAAATACCAAAAAGCCGTCATCGCGCAGGTGCACGAGGGCATGCGCGCCCGCGAGCTCGCCAAAGCCGGCGTCTTGCCGCAAGGCGGAGACGCGGTCTTCGAGAACGACCCGCAGGTCGCCGCGCGGCGGCTCTTCAAAGACAGCTGCGAGAACTGTCACACGCTCGACGACTCGGGCGGCGAAGAAGCTCCGAACCTCACGCAGTTCAAAGACCGCGAGTGGCTCAGCGCCGTCATTCGCAACCCGCACGACAAGCGGTTCTTCGGCGGCACGAAGACTCACAAGGAGATGGAGCCGTACGCGGCGAAAGATCTCCCGGACGCGAAGCTGAAGCCGCTCGTCGAATACCTGTACAGCATTCAGGGTGACGGCCTCGGTCCGGTGGACGCCGTGCTGGCCGCGCAAGGTCAGAAGCTCTTCGCCGACGACGTCGATTGCAACACCTGCCACGAGGTGAAACCGGGCGAGACGTCGGACGGGCCGAATCTTTTCCACGCCGCGTCCAAGGAGTGGATCGCCCGCGTCATTCGCGATTCGTCGGCGCCGGACCTGTTCGGCAAGGTCGCGTCGATGCCGAGTTTCAAGAGGAAGCTCTCGGACGACGACATTTCGAAGCTCGCCGAGCTCATCGCGTCGCAGACCACCAACAAGGGCGGCAGTTAGCGGTTCTCAACGTCGTGCGGTGCGTCATTCGAATTGACTGCCCCGACCGGCCGTCGAATGAGGCCGTATCCCGCCCGGGGCCAGGTTTTTGGTGTGCCGGAGGGAATATTCAAAGTTTCTTTCGCGTAAAACGTCCCGACCAAGGAGTTCATCGATGTCTTTCTCTCGCCCCTCACGATTTTCCTCGTTCGTTCTCGCGGCCGCACTCGCCGGCGGCGCCGCTGTCGGCGTGTTTGCACCGGCCGTCGCCCACGCCGGTGACGACGCCTGCACGGCGACCAAGTTCCACTACCCAGCGGTCCAGAACGCCTGCAAATCGGGGGGACGCAAGGCGGCCAAGGATCTCATGAAGGCCTCGGTCAAGAAGATGAAAGCCGACGGCAAGGACGTGAAGTGCACGTCGTGTCACGAGGACGCGAAGGAGTTCAAGCTGAAGGACAACGCCGTCAAGGACCTCAAGCCGTACATCTGAGACCACTTGCCTCGCGTCGAATCGGCGGGTGCGTCCTCGAGACGCTCTCGCCGATGTCGTTTTGTCGGCTACGGTGTCGCCAAACATGGCGGCCAAGAAGCGAGCGAAGAAGGCACCGAAGGCGCCGAAGGCACCGGGGACCCGCAAGCGCCGGGGTGTGAAGCTCGAGCCGACCGGGCTCGTCTCGACGGAGCTCGCGATCGATCCGCTCGAGGGCACCTTGCTCGAGCTCGCCGAAAAAGTGCGCGCCGACGGAGGCGCGGTGCTCGGCGCGTATCGCGAGCCGCTTGGCGGCCATGCGCTATTGCTCACGGCGCTCCCGCTCGAAAAAGTCGCTCCGACGCCGTTTCAGCGCGACGTCTCCGACGCGCACGTCCGCAAGCTGACCGTCGCGATGGACAAGACGCGGCGTTTTCTCGATCCGATCATCGCCGTGCGCGACGAAGAGAAGTACCTCACGCCGAACGGCAACCATCGGCTCACGGCGCTTCGCGAGCTCGGCGCCAAGACCGTCGTGGCGCTCCTCGTGCCGGAGCGCGCCGTCGCGTATCAGATCCTCGCCCTCAACATCGAGAAGGCGCACAACTTGCGCGAACGAGCGCTGGAGGTCGTGCGCATGTACCGCGATCTCGCGACGTTGAGCGAGCAGAAGGAAACCGAGTATCAACTCGAGTTCGAAGAGCCCGCGCTCGCGACCTTGGGCTTTGCGTATCAGGAACGGCCGCGGCTCTCCGGCGGCGCGTACAATCCGGTGCTGCGCAAGGTCGACACGTGGATCGACGCGCCGCTCGCCGACGCCTCGAAAGAACGCGAACGTCGCGCCGGCCTCGTGCTCGCGTTCGACGACGCGGTGTCCGTCGCGGTCGCGAAGCTCAAGGAGCAAGGTCACACGAGCCCGTACTTGAAGGCCTTCGTCGTCGCGCGAGTGAACCCGCTCCGGTTCGTCAAGGGCGCCTTGCCGTCGCTCGACGAGCTGTTCCAGACCATGACCAAGCGCGCGTCCGGCATGGACCCGTCGAAGGTGAAGGCCGAAGATCTCGCGCGCTCGGGCGGCGCCCCAGAAGAAGAGTGACGTCGTCTCGGACGAGCGCGCCGTTCCAGAAGCTGGCCAGCGCCTACTGAACGACGGCGATCGTCACGAGCACGAATCGACCCGACGGACGTTGAAAATACGCTTTGCCGGCTTTCCCCGGCGTCGGCGCTTCGAAGCCGAGCGACAGCGGCCCATTGTCGATCGGGCGATCGGAGAGCGTCACGTTCAATTCGAGGGTCTCGTCGCCGTCGGCGGTGCCGATCGGCGCAAAGCGGCCTCCGGCGATGAGTGCCAAGGTCCGATGGACGAGACGCGACAGCGTTTCCGGCGGAGGGTCCGGCTTGTCGTCGATCGTCGAGCTCGCGATGCTGCCGTTTTCGTCCACCACGATGGTCACACGCGCGCTCCCGACGTCACCCGTCGGCAAGGTGTCCCACGCGTCGTCTCCGGAGTTTGCGATGGGGATCGCGCGCGCAAAGGCGCGAGCGAAGACCCGCGACGCGCTCGGCGTCGAAGCGCCGCCCACCGGTTCGGCGCCGCTCGCCGGGGCCGCGGCGCTGCTCGACGGCGCGCTTCGGGTTGCCGCAAGGTTGGCGCGCGTCGTCGCGGACTCGCCCTCGGACGCACCGCTCGGCGGCGCATAGTCGAAGATTTTTCGAGCGAGCGCGTCCGCCGGATCCTCCGTCGTGGTTTTTTGGGGGGGCACCTGGCGCGGCGCGGGGCGCTTTGGAACGGCAACGCCGTCGGCGCTTCGGAGTGGCGGCGCGGTGCGCTTCGAGACGGTGCTCGCCGCCGCTACACCGGGCCTCGTCGCTTCCGGCGTATCGCCTACCGTCGCATTCGCCGTCGTGGGCGTTTCGGGGCGTTCCGCCGGCAGGGCAGGGCCACGATCGCGCGCGGGTTCGGCGAGGTCGGAAATCTCCATCGTGTCGCCTGCCCAGACGTCGGAACTCGGAGGCTCGCGCCGATCGTGCGGTCGGGGTGGTAGGGCGAAGACCAGGCCGAGGGCGATGCCGGCGGCCACGTGCACGCCCAGCGACGATGCGAGCGCCCAGCGCGGGAGCCGGTCCGGTAAGGCCACCCCGTCATTGTGACAAATCGACTGGGGAAGAGCCCAGATCGGACCCTGCAATTCCCGAACACAAATGCGCGGGGTGTTGGACTAGGTTACTCGGCCGAGATGGCCTATCGACGTTCGTCCTTCATCGGCGCGGCTCTCGCGCTCCTCGTTTCGACCGCGTGCGACAAAAAGGAAAACACCGCGGCAACCGCGGAAACGGCGAAGCCTTCCGACGGCGGCGTCCCGCACTCGTCGGCGGAAGACAAGAACATCGCTGAGGCCGTCGCTCAGGTCGCGCAGGGCAGCGGCGGTCCTGGAATGCCCGCGGCGGGTCCGCCGGAAAACGGCGTGTTCGCGCCCGGGGTTGCCGATCATGAAATGCGCCCCGGCGAACTCCCGACGATCGCCGTGGGTTCCAAGGGCAGCGACCCGACGGTGCATTTCCTCGGCGGCATTCCGAAGGCCGGCAAAAAGTTCGGCGCGCGAATCCAGATCGCGCTGCAGATGGGGCCGCGCGCGGCGATGCCGACCGTCGAGCTGATGTTCGCGCTGGAGTCGCCGGCCGCTTCCACGGATCCCGCCGCGCCCGCCGGTCCGTCGAAGGTCGTCGCGCGCGTCGTCGGCGCGAAGCCCGCGGCCGCTTCGGAACAACCCGGTGAGCTTCCGCCCGGCACCGACAAGCAGATCGCGAAGATCAGAGGCAGCAAGGTCGAGCTCGACGTTGGGCCGAACGGCGGCGCGCGCGTGACGGCGGTGACCGCGTCGCCCGACATGGATGAAGCGCTCAGCGTGCTCCTCCGTTCGGCCAGCGAATCCCTCGTGCTCTTGTTTTTGCCGTATCCCACCGACCCCGTGGGCGCCGGCGCTTACTGGATGGTGACCAGCCGCGAGAACTTCGCCGGGCTCGACGTGCTCTCGTATCGCATGGTGAAGGTCGTGAGCGTCGAAGGCGATCACGCGAGCCTCGGCATCACGACGAAGCGCTACGTTGCCGGCGGACAGCTCGGCTTTCAGGGCATTCCGCCGCACCACATCGAGGAATTCAACGGGTCGTCGACCGACCAGCTCGTCGTGTCGGCGTCCGATCCGACGATGTTGCACGCCGATCTCGACGACCAGCTCCTCGGCAATCTCATCCCCGACGGACAGACGCCGCAGCCGGGGCAGCCGGGCGGGCACATGCAAGTGCACCTCGAATTTCGCTCGAAGGTCGCGACGGGAACCTGAGCCGCCGAAAACGCGCTCGAGACCCTGCGCTCAACGCGCGCCGTATTGTTTCCGGTATTCCGCGATGCGCGCGGCGAGCTCGTCGGTGATGATGCGCTTGCCGTCCACGTCGTGGCTCGTCAGGTACGAGACCACGTCGTCGATCGTGACGATGGAGAACGTCGGCATCTCGTAGGTGCGACCGACTTCGGCGAGCGCGCTCGTCTCGCCGGTCCCGCGCTCTTGTCGATCGACGCCGACGACGAGGCCGGCGAGCTTCACGCCGTCGTGCGCGCGGAGGAGCGGCACGGTTTCGCGGATCGACGTTCCCGCGGTGGTGACGTCTTCGACGATGAGCACCCGGTCGTCTCTTCGAAGCTCCCAGCCGATGAGGGTGCCCCCCTCCCCATGATCTTTGGCCTCTTTACGGTTGAACGCAAAGCCGACGTCGCGTCCGCGATTCTGGAACTCCATCGCCGTCGCGACGACGAGCGGGATGCCCTTGTAAGCGGGGCCGAACAGCACGTCGAACGCGCTGCCGAGTCGCGCTTCGATCGCGTCCGCGTACGCTTTGCCGAGCTGGGCGAGCTGCGCGCCCGATCGATAGCGCCCCGTGTTGACGAAGTACGGCGTTTTCCGCCCGCTTTTTGCGACGAAGTCGCCGAACGTGAGCACGTTCGACCGCACCATGAATTCGATGAAGTCCCGCTGAAATTGCTCCATAGCGCCGCGGACGTTACCACGGCGCCGTTCGAGTTTCCTCGGCGGCGAGCCGGGTGTAGCTCTTCCGCATGGACCCGATGGTCGTGTGCGTGACGTCGCTCGCGACGGCGCTCTCCGAAATGGCGGCGTGGCAAGACGGCGCCGACGTCATCGAAGAAACCGGCGCGCTCTTCGTCCGTGGCAAGAGCCGTTTTCCGACGCCGTACTCCAACGCGGCGCTGTTTCTCGACGAACCGCCGTCGCCCGGGCGCGCGCTCGAAAAATCGAATCGCGTCTTTCCCGACCGTCGGTACGTGCTCTGGGATCGCGAAGCGGGCGGCGGCGAGCTCGGGCGCTACGCCGCCGCGCACGGATTCATTCCGCTCGACGAGCTGCCGGCGATGGTGATCGACGCGCCGCTCGGCGCCGCACCGAAGTCCGACGTCGTCATTCGACCGGTGACGAACGCGGCCGAACTTTCGGATTTCGTCGGCGCGAGCCTGAAGGCGTACGCGGAGTTCGGATTGCCTCCGAAGGTCGCCGATTCGCTGTTCGCACGGCCCGCTGCGGTGATCGCGTCGTGCGCGAGCCTCGTCGTCGCAATGGTCGACGGAAAGCCCGCGGGCGGCGCCCTGTCCATCGTGAACGTCGCGCAGGGCGTGGGCGGTGTTTATTGGGTGGGCACCGTGCCCGCCGCGCGCCGTCGCGGAGTCGGCGAAGCGGTCGCGCGGTTCGTGACCCACGCCGCGTTCGAGCGCGGCGCGCGGCGCGTGACGCTCGAAGCGAGTCGCGGTGGTGAACCGATTTATCTGCGCATGGGCTATCGGCAGGTCGGGCGTTATGCGCGCCTGCTCTCGCCGCCTCTGGATCCGACGTAGCGCCGACGTGGCGCCGACGTAGCCGCGCAAAGTTCCGTCGCGAACGGTAATGGTTGCCGGGCGCGCGAAGGTCGCGGAAAGCTCCGCCCGGTCATGACGTCCACGCGCTTCGTCGCTTCGCTGTTCCTCGGGCTTTTCGGCGCGTGCTGCGTCGCCTGCGGATCGAAAGGCGGCTCCTCCGACGATTCCAACGGCGGGACCGGCGCGTCGTCGGGAACCGGCGGAGATTCGAATCAGGCGTCCGGAAGCGGAGGCAGCACCGCCACGGATCCGTCGTGCACGCCCGGCGAGGTCGAGTCGTGCACGTGTCCGGCGCCCGCGACCGGCCAGCACCTCTGCGACTCGACCGGACACTTCGGCGCGTGCCTGTGCATCACGCCCGCGGGCTCCCTCGTGTGCGGTGGAAAATCGTGTCACGGCGGCGGCACGTGCAACG
>DATBBD010000696.1:0-7088 GCA_036271175.1 Polyangiaceae bacterium
CAGCCCGAAGCGTACATCCCGAGCACCGACACCTTCATCGAGAAGGATGCGATCATCAACGACCAGATCGATCGCATGCGGCACGCCGCGACGCACGCGCTCCTGTCGCGCAGCGACGTGGTCATCGTCGCGAGCGTGAGCTGCATCTACGGCATCGGTTCGGCCGAGAGCTATCACGGGCTCCTCATCGAGATCGTGAAGGGCGAACAAGTCCGCAGAGACGATCTTCTGCGGCGGCTCGTCGACATTCAGTACGAGCGCAACGACGTCGATTTTCATCGCGGGACGTTCCGCGTCCGCGGCGATGTCGTCGAGATTTTTCCCGCCTACGAAGAGGCGACCGCGATTCGCGTCGAGTTCTTCGGCGACGAAGTGGATGCGATCCGCGAGGTCGATCCGCTGCGCGGCAAGGTGCTCGGCTCGCTCGATCGCTACGCCGTCTATCCGGGGTCGCACTACGTGACGCCGCGCCAGCAGCTCCAGCGCGCCATCGACGCCATTCGCGCCGAGCTCAAGGTCCGGCTCGATTTCTACGATCAAGAAGGGCGCTTTCTCGAGAAGCAACGGCTCGAGCAGCGAACGATGTACGACCTCGAAATGCTCGAACAGATGGGGTTCGTGCAGGGGATCGAGAACTACTCGCGTCACTTGTCGGTGCGAAATCCGGGCGATCCGCCCCCGACGCTCATCGACTATTTTCCGAAAGACTATCTGCTCGTGCTCGACGAGTCGCACCAGACGGTGCCCCAGGTCGGCGCGATGTATCGCGGCGACCGCTCGCGAAAAGAGACGCTCGTCGAATTCGGGTTTCGTCTGCCGAGCGCGCTCGACAACCGCCCGCTGAAGTTCGACGAATTCGAGACGCACATGCATCGAACGCTGTTCGTCTCCGCGACGCCCGGCGACTACGAAGGCGTCAAATCGGGCAAGCACGTCGTCGAGCAGCTCATCCGCCCGACTGGCTTGACCGATCCGATCATCACCGTTCGCCCGGTGGGCGGCCAGGTCGACGATTTGCTGGGCATGATCCGCGAGCGGGTCGCGCTCGGCGAGCGCGTGCTGGTCACGACATTGACCAAGCGAATGGCCGAGGACTTGACCGAGTACTACGCCGAACTCGGCGTTCGCGTGCGCTATCTGCACTCCGACATCGACACCCTCGAGCGCATCGAGCTCTTACGCAGCCTCCGCGCCGGCGACTACGACGTGCTGGTCGGCATCAACCTGCTCCGCGAGGGGCTGGATCTGCCGGAAGTGAGCCTCGTCGCCATCCTCGACGCGGACAAGGAAGGCTTTCTCCGGAGCCCGCGTTCGCTCATCCAGACGATCGGGCGCGCGGCGCGCAACTCGCGCGGCGAGGTCATCATGTACGGCGATCGCATCACCGATGCGATGAAGTTCGCCATGAGCGAGACCGATCGACGCCGCGAAGTGCAGAAGGCGTACAACATCGAACACAACATCACGCCCGAGACCATCAAGCGGGCGATCCTCGACATCAATCCGGCGAGCGGGCAAACCGACTACTACGCGGTGCCCCGATCGTCGTCGGCGAAGAAGGGCGGAGCGACCGAGGCGTTGCCCGAAGCGGAGCTCTTCGAGCGCATCGAGGCGCTTCGACAAGAAATGTTCGCCGCAGCGGAGAACCTCGAGTTCGAGCGCGCGGCGCGGCTCCGCGACGATCTCCGCAAGCTACAGGGCGGCAACGGTTCGACACAAGCAACCGAAGCTCGCGCCGAGCGCGCCTCCGAACGTCCCTCTGCGCGACCGAAAGCGAGACGCGGTAGCGGTCGCCCGCCCCCCCGCCGTTGACACCTCCCGAAGCTGCCTCAGAAACCGTAGCGAGCGCCCCGGTGCTAGGAAGGCCGACACAGGCATACGCTGGTTACGCTGGTATTTCGAGGAGGCCGACCGACGCGGCGGGGCGCGCAGTAGGTTTATGAGGCGGCCTCGCGCAACGGCCAGTGAGGGTGCCAGGGACGCTCGCGCTCGAATGCACGGGCGGCTTGGAGCACGACGTCTTCGCGATGCAGTGGCCCGACCAATTGCATGCCGACCGGAAACCCCGCGGTCGAAAGGCCCGCGCGGACGGTCGCCGCCGGGTTCCACGATAGATTGAAGGGGATCGTGAACGACGCGACGCTCGCGGTGATCTGCGGGCGCCCCGCGGTCTCGCTCGGCAAGGGGCCCTTCGCGGGCGGCGGATCGTAGGGAACCGTCGGGGTTACCAGAAGATCGAACTCGTCGAACAGATCCGCACACCACCTCACGATGCGAGCACGCTTGTCTCGAAGCGTCGCCCAGAGTTGCGGGCTCAGCGCTTCGACGAAGCTCATCGTCTCGAGGAGCGCGCGCCCGAAGTCGCGGTCGCGCTCGGGCCTCAGATGCGCGATGCGCGCCCCGATTTCGAGCGACGACAGGAGCCCCCACTCGCCGTTCATTTCAGGAGGCCCGGACCCGATCGCGCGGACGTCGTGACCGAGCCGTTGGAACACGAGCACGGCGTCTTCGACGGCTGCCGCGATGTCCGGCTGCACCACGGCGTAACCGAGATCCGCCGAGTATGCGATGCGAAGCTTCCGCTCGAGCGGACGGCGAACCGCGTCGAGGTACGAATATCCGGGGTGCGGCAGGCTCGTCGCGTCGCGCGCGTCGTGCCCCGCGACGACGTCGAGAAACAGCGCACCGTCTTCCACCGTCTTGGTCAGCGGTCCGTACACGACGGTCGCACCGTATTCCCAACTCGTCACCGGTCCGGTCGGCACGCGTCCGAACGACGGTTTCAACCCGAACGCGCCGACGAAGCTCGCCGGAATTCGGATCGAGCCGCCGCCGTCGCTCGCCGTGACCAGCGGAAGCAATTCGCCGGCGAGCGCCGCCGCAGAACCTCCGCTCGAGCCGCCCGGCGTCCGCGACGGATCCCACGGAGAGCCGGTCGCGCCGAACAGGAGATTCCGCGTAATCCCCGCGCTCCCGAACTCCGGCGCGTTGGTCTTGCCGAGCACGATGGCGCCCGCGGCACGCAAGCGCGCGACCTGCGTGGAATCGTGCGACGCGACGGCGTCGCGAAACGGTTTCGAACCGTGTGTAGTCGCGAGCCCCGCCGCGTCCTCGAGATCTTTGACGCCGAGTGGGATCCCTTCGAGGGGACGTCCGCGTCCCGCCGCGATCCTCGCTTCGGCGTCGTGCGCGTCCGAAAGGAGCGCGTCGCGGGTTCGCATCGAGACGACGGCGTTGAGCACTGGATTGTGCCGATCGAGCGCGTCGAGAACGTCACGCATCAATTCTACGGGCGACGCGCGCCGTGCTTTCAGCGCTTCGGAAAGCTCGATCAACGTCAGCGAGCGAAGCTCCGTCATCGGCTCAATTTACAGGACTTTCGCTCCGCTGGCGGGCGTCAATTCAACACTGGAAGCCGGAAGAACATCGAGCGCGTCGAGCCGCAGCGGCGGCACCGGAGATTCGCCTCGCGGAGGCGACCGAACGGCCCGTTGATGGACGCGTGCTCGACCACCGCGTGCTCGCCGTCGCAGCGCGGACAAGGAACGGCGCGCGCTCGCGCCTCGACGACCGATGCCGATTCGACGACGACGGGATGCGCGGCCGAACCGCCGGCGCTCGCCGCGAAGAGACGCTCGCGATCTCGGCCGAGCGCGCCCGCTTTGCGCTCCGCTTCACGGCGAACGGTGCGATTCCTCTTCTGCTGCTTCTTCTTCATGCGACCACTCGAGTGGTCATATTTATCGGACGCGCTCCGCTAACTGCCCGCTCGAATGTCGTCGCACATCGTTCGTCGTTAGCTTTCGTGGCCATCGCGTTCGGCGCCGTGAGCTGTTTGGGCCGGCCCACCAAAAACGCGTCGTGGTGCATCAGAGAGCCTTTTTTACGGGTGTTTCGCTTCGACGGCATGAGGGACGCATCAGGCCAAAACAGGGGACTTCTTTGCAATCATCGTCCGCTTTCTCGACGCGCTCGAGGCTTCGCGTCGAAGACGACGTCGAGTGGCGCGTCGCGTCGCCGGAGAAAAATTCACGTCTTGTGAAATGAAAATTCCGAACGGCGCGCCGGCCGAGGTTGGAAATGGCTTCGTCACCATGCTATCGACCCTTCCGCTGTTCGTCGTCACGCGGCTCGATGAATCGGCAACGGAGAGACTTATGCGGATCCTATCAATCGTTTGCGGTGGGCTGTTGCTCGCCGGGTGTTCCTCGAAGACCCCCGACAACGGTGAGCCCTCGGGTGACACGGGTGGCTCGTTCAGCTCAGGCGGAGAGAGCAACCCCGGCGGTGGTGGATTCCCGGTGGGCAGCGGCGGATTCCCTGCGGGCAGCGGTGGCTTTCCGGTGGGCAGCGGCGGATTCCCCGCGAGCAGCGGCGGCTTTCCGGCGGGCAGCGGCGGATCCCCCGCGGGTAGCGGCGGACTCCCTGCGGGCACGGGCGGCGGCCCTGGTTCGTCGGGCGGCGCTCCCGCGAGCGGCGGAGCTCCCGGTTCCGGTGGAACGACGTCAACTGGCCCGACGTTCACGGGATGCGACTCTGACGTGTTCCTCAACCCTCCGACGCCGGCGGATCCGTCGACGCGCGGCGCCTGGGATGTCGGTGTGCAGACCGTCACGATCGGCCGCCTCACGGCGGAAGTGATGTACCCGGCACAGCCGGGAAGCACGGCGGGCAAGCCCGAAGCGACGTACGACCTTCGCAAGTGGTTGCCGGCTGATCAGCAGTCACTGGTGCCGGACGCCGACTCGCCCGCGGTCGGTCCCTCCGGTGGCCACCTCTACCGCGACGTGCCGATCGACGGCGCGCACGGCCCCTATCCGGTCATCATCATGATCCACGGCACGGGCGCCTTCCGTATCGCGTCGGGAAGCTTGAATACGCAGTGGGCGAGCCGCGGGACCATCGTGATCGCGGCGGACTACCCCGGCCTCTTCCTGACCGATCAGCTCTGTTCGGCGAATTCGTGCAAGAGCGGCGGAACGAACAGCTTGGGCAAGACGGTCAAAGCGTCCGCGGATTGCGGCACCGTTGGGTCTCAGGACATCCCGGGCGACGTGAAGACGCAGCTCGACGCGGTGACGAGTCCGACGGGTGGGCTCGCGTTCCTCGCTGGGCACGCGGACGTGAAGCACGTCGGCATCGCCGGGCACAGCCAGGGGGCTTGCGTCGCCGCGAGTGAAGACTTGCTGCCGAACGTCGAACTCGTGATGCCCTACGATGGAGCGCTCAGCGTCAATCCTGCGACGGCTCTCAAGGCGGCCATGTTCGTCTCCGGTTTGTCGGACAAGGTAATGCCGTACGGAGCACCGAGCACGGAGGCGGCCGGGGCCGGCCCCTTTGTCTGCAGCCCGGTTGCACCGGAAGCGGGCGCGGTCAGCACGCTCCAGGCCTACACTTCGTCGCCGATGCCGCCCGTGGACAAGTGGCTCGTCGGGATCACTGGCGGGGGTCACCTCGTCCCGACCGATCTGTGTCAGGACAACGCGCAAAACAGAAACGCGATCCAGGAAGCGGAGTTCGACGCCGTGTGCGGGATCGACGATTCGATTCTCGGGCTCGGTCTGCCGTCGTTGTTCGATTGCGGAACCATCGCGCTCCCCGATGCGGTTCACACGATGAACTACGTCACCACGCCGCTCGTGGAGCAGGTGCTCCAGTGCCAGGATCGGAGCATGATCCTGGCGAACTTGGACAAGGACGTGTCGACCATCGGCGACTTCCACCACTCGCCGTAACACGGCGAGAGCTCGCGACGAGGCGCTCGGTCGGAGGTTTCCGGCCGGGCGCTTTCGTTATTTTGGGATCTTCACGACCGAAACCCCTCGATTCTTCGGGCGATCCGACGCTCGCACCCTCCGCTTTTCGGTCGTTTACGGCCCGGAGACCGCCCGGCAATACTTCCGGGGCGAAGGGAACAAGACGTGTCGGACTATGACCTGCTCGTGATCGGCTGCGGCCCCGGCGGCCAGAAGGCGGCGATCGCCGCCGCGAAGCTCGGCAAACGCTCGGCCGTCATCGAACGCGAGGACGTCGTGGGCGGCGTCTGCCTCAACACCGGCACCATCCCGTCGAAGACGCTCCGCGAGACCGTGCTCTATCTCACCGGGCTTTCGCAGCGCGAGCTCTACGGACAGAGTTATCGCGTGAAGACCGAGATCACGATGGAGGATCTGTCGGGCCGCACCGAGCACGTCGTCTCTCGCGAGCTCCAGATCGTGAAGGATCAACTAGCGCGGAACCGCGTGCAGCTCCTGCACGGCGCGGCGCGCTTCATCGACGAACACACCGTCGCGGTCGACGGCAAGTCCGGCGTGACCAAGTTCACCGCGGAGAAAATCGTCATCGCGACCGGCACGCGACCCGCGCGTCCCGCAAACGTCGCGTTCGACAACAAGAACGTCCTCGACTCGGACGGTATCCTCTGTCTCCAGCGCATCCCGACGTCGCTGGTCGTCGTGGGCGCCGGCGTCATCGGCATCGAGTACGCGTCGATCTTCGCCGCGCTCGGCACCAAGGTCACCGTCGTCGAGAAGCGCGATCGCATGCTCGAGTTCTGCGACGAGGAAGTCGTCGAAGCGCTCCAGTATCACCTCCGCGAGCTCGCGGTGACCTTCCGCTTTCGCGAGACCGTCGCCGCCGTCGAGCTCCACGGCGATCGCACGCTCACCGTGCTGGCGAGCGGCAAGACGATCCCGGCGGACGCGGTGATGTACTCGGCGGGCCGCGTGGGCGCGACCGACACGCTCGATCTCGAGCTCGTGAACATCCCCGTCGACGATCGCAGCCGTATCAAAGTCGATGCGCACTACCGAACGAACGTGCCGCACATCTACGCGGTCGGTGACGTCATCGGATTCCCTGCCCTCGCCGCAACGTCCATGGAACAAGGGCGATTGGCCGCGTATCACGCCTTCGACGAACCGACGCCGAGCATCGGCAAATCGATGCCCATCGGCATCTACACGATTCCGGAAATCAGCTACGTCGGTCAAACGGAAGCGGAGCTCACCGACAAGAGCATCCCGTACGAAGTCGGCGTCTCGCGTTATCGCGAGCTCGCACGCGGGCAAATCGCCGGCGACTCGTCT
>DATBBD010000697.1:0-3349 GCA_036271175.1 Polyangiaceae bacterium
GCCGGCGTCCGTTCCGGAACTCGCGCCGCAGGCGATCCGTCAAGCGCTCCAGAAGACGGAGCTGCAAGTGACGGCGGATCTGGGCAGCACCGGACGCATGCGCCTCTCGTTCGACTCGCCCGCGTTCCCACTTCCCATGCACACCGAGCTGCGCGCGCGCTCGAGCTACTACGGACACGTGCTCGTGTGGCCAACGGGGATGACGTATCGTGTGCTCGCGCCGGGAAGTCTCCGCGCGATGTTCGCCGAACGCCGCGCGGACGTCGCGCCGCTCATGAGGGCGAAGCTCACGACGAGCGGCACTGGATCGCTGCTCGGGCACAAGACGAGCCTCACGACGATCGAGACGAGCCTGGGCGCGCTGACACTCGAGCAAGCGACGATCTCGGGAAGCGGCTCGGGCGGCGAGCTCTTGTGCCGTTTGCTCGTCGAGCTCGTCGGAGCCGATCCGGCGACCGACGCATGCCGAACCGATCGCGTCCCGCTCGCGGCGCGGTATCGGTGGACGCCGACGGGAAGCATCTCGTTCGTCGCAACGTCGCTCGTCGAGCGAAAGGATCTGTCGCTCGGCTCTCTCTACACTCCGCCCGCAGGCGCCACGTTCACGTCGGGTGAGTTACCCCCGCAGGCATCGGGAGTGTTTCTGACCCAGGGAGATCTGGCGCAGTTCCGAACGCGACCGGTTCGCGGCGCGCCCCCGGGACCGCACGCTCCCGGCGAAGGCGTCACGGCCGAGAACCTGACGTCATCGCTTCAGTACCTCCTCTTGGACGGCGTTGCCGTCGCCTGGGTGAAGCCACGGGAGCGCCAGTACGTCATCGGGCCGCTGTCGGGCCGGTACACGGTGTCGTTTCGCGACTTCTTCGGTGTCACCGTCTCACCCCCCGCGGCGCTCGATCTCCCGGCGTTCGTCCGAGTCGGTTCTTCCGACGTGGATGCCGGCTCGAAGTGAGCGGGAGATTCACTCCTCGTCGTAGTCTTCGGCTTCGAAGACGATTGACTCGCGGCCCTCGGCCTTCATTTGCTCGCGGAGCGTCTCGTACACGACCTCGATGACCTCGGTGCGCGTCGACAGGAGGTAGTATTCGTCCTCGGGCACCGGCGGAAACCGGGCGAGGCGCTCGGCGGCGAGCGCCTGGTCGGTCGGCGAAAGGCGTAATTCCGGCGACGGACCGTCGGGGGACGTTCCCTTCGCAATTGCGTCGAGCACCATGCCGAGTGGGCTCAAGGAGAGGAGCGCGCGCCGTGAGCAAACGTGCCATTCGTCGTTGGGGTCCGGCCGGAGGCGCCAAAATCCGTCGATTCGACGCCGGACCACCTCGCCGAAGTACGCCGCAGCCGCCCGCGCCACGAGGGGTTCGAGCTCCGGGCGGTCGCTCACCCCCCCAGCCACCACCTTCAAGTAAGCGTCCAGCACCGGCAAGGTTTCGGCGTCGTAATCGAGCTCGACCTTGAGGGCTCGATCCACATATTGTCGGAGGTTTTCCGCAAGCTCGAGGATTTCCCCGGGCACTTCTCCGACGACGGGCTCATCCCGGGGAGTCGCTTCTCCGTCGGAAGATCCGTTTTTTCCGTCGCCGTTCAGGGTCGACATGATCTCGAGCCTGAGGCATCCCCCGGCGGGCTCGTTTCCGTGGTAAGGTCGAAAACTCGCATGCGTCTCGGGATCTTGAGCGACATCCACGCCAACTACGAGGCGCTGTCAGCCGTACTCGAAGCATACACCCACGAGGACATCGACGAGTACTACTGCCTCGGCGACACGGTGGGATACGGCGGTTCACCGAACGAGTGCGCGGAAGTCGTCCGGGACATCGCGGAAGCGACGATCCTCGGCAATCATGATGCGGCCGTCGCCGGCCGAATGGACTACTCGTACTATTACGAGGCCGCTCGACACGCGCTCGATACGCACGCCGCGCTGCTCTCGCTCGAGAGCATGGAGTGGCTGCGGCAGTTGCCGTATCAGCTTCGCCTCGAGCAACAGGGAGTCCAGCTCTGTCACGGCTCGCCGGTGCGCCTCGAAGAGTTCGAGTACATCTTCGCGCCCGAGCAAGCGCGCGAGTGCTTGCCCATCTACGACGAGCTCGGGCACATCACGCTCATCGGGCACTCGCACCTCTGCAAGGTCTTCGCGCTGACGAAGACGACGGTCGAAGAACTTCCGCCCGTCGATTTCACGCTCGAGCCCGACAAGAAGTACATCGTCAGCGTCGGTTCGGTCGGTCAGCCGCGCGACTACGACAACCGCGCGAGCTACACCGTGTTCGACGGCGACAAGCAGCGCTTCGAGTTCAAGCGCGTCGAGTACGACATCGAAACCGCGGCCGATAAAGTCCTCCGCGCGAAGCTCGAACGCAACTTCGCGCACCGACTCTTCATCGGCGTCTGACGGCCTCGTCTATTCGCGGACGCGCGCACGGGCGCGCGTCCTAGACGGCGATCGTCCACGTCGTGCCGGAAGGCCCGTCGTGGAGCGCGATGCCTTGTTTCGCGAGCTCGTCGCGAATCGCGTCGGCGCTCGAGAAATCCTTCGCCTTTCGGGCTTCGAGTCGGGCACTGACGTGATCGTCGACGTCTTGCCGGCGCAGCCCGCGAATCGCGAGACGCCGAGTCGAGGTGCGCTCGCGGTACACCTCGCGTGGCGTCGAGAACACGCCGAGCCTTTCGGTGACTCGGGTCATCGCCGCATCGACGCCCTGCATCACCACGGTGACCGCGCCCATGTACGACGCTTCTTTCTGACGCCGGAGCGCGAGATCGGCCACCTCGTTCGCCAGCTTGGCGATTTCGCCGAGCTCCGCCAAGGCGACCGGCGTGTTCAAGTCGTCGGCGAGCGCGGCGACCGCGCGGTCGGCGGCGCCGGTCGCGGCGTGGCGCGCGTCGGAAAGCTCCTTCGGAAGCTTCGCCGGCGCGGTAGCCTTCGTGTTCATGAGCGTTTCGAGCCGTTCGAAGGTCGCATAGAAATAATCGACGCGGCGTTCCGCTTCGTCGACTCCTGGAAATACGACGCGACCGCCGGGCATCGTCTCGGTCTCGAATTGAATCGGGCCTCGGTAGTGCACGCCGATGAGAAATAGCCGGAGCGCCTCCGGATCGTTGCGCGACAAAACATCGCGCACGGTCACGAAATTGCCGAGCGACTTGCTCATTTTTTCCGCGTCGACGTTCACGAAGCCGTGGTGCACCCACGATCGCGCGAACGGACCTTGCCCCGGATGCGCGGCCTCGCTCTGCGCGATTTCGTTTTCGTGATGCGGAAAAATGAGGTCCATTCCGCCGCCGTGGATCTCGAATCCGTGTCCGAGATATTTTTCGCTCATGGCCGAGCACTCGATGTGCCAGCCCG
>DATBBD010000698.1:0-4487 GCA_036271175.1 Polyangiaceae bacterium
GGACACTTGAGAGAACCTGCCCATAGTACGAGAGGACCTGGGTGGACGAACCTCTGGTGTTCCGGTTGTCAGGCCTCTGGCATAGCCGGGTAGCCAAGTTCGGAACAGATAACCGCTGAAAGCATATAAGCGGGAAGCTGGCCTCAAGATTAGGTGTCCCTGCCGCAAGGCACTAAAGGCCCCTCGTAGACCACGAGGTTGATAGGCCGGGTGTGAAAGCGCTGTAAGGCGTGGAGCTAACCGGTACTAATTGGCCGTGCGGCTTGGCCATACTCTCTAAGGCAAGTATCGAGACTCTCGCCCGGAGTTCGGGCGACGATTGTACAGCGACGCGATTCGCTTCTTGGACGCCCAAAGATTTCCGGTGGCAATATCGAGGAGGTCATACCCGATCCCATCTCGAACTCGGTAGTCAAGCTTCTCGGAGCCGATGGTACTGCACGGGCAACCGTGTGGGAGAGTAGGACGCCGCCGGGTTAATGTTGAACAAGGGGCCTCAGCACGAGCTGAGGCCCCTGTTCTTTTTTGTGCTTCGCGATTCGGGCGAATGCCGGCGCGGGCGCGAGCGATCGTCGCCGCGAGGGCGGTGATTCGGCGATTCGCGACGGACGGCGCGCTCGGCGCTGGCCTCACTACTCGACCAGGGCAGAGCCGTGTTTGCGGGGATCGGCGGCGGCGATTTTTTTGCCGCCTTCGAAGGCGATCATCTGCACGGCGTGGAGCGCGAACCGTTGCGTCGTCACGATTTCGCCGCGGTGCTCGAGGTCGGCTTTGAGCTCCGGGGGCGCGGCTGATTCGAGTGAGATCGTCGACGTCTCGGTGGGAATGCCGAGGCGCAACTCACTGACGGCCACGGTGGGCGTTTCATCGAACACGAGACGGCCGAGCAAGCACTGGAGCACGTTGGTCGCGATGGCCATGCCGCCGGAGCCGCCGAGCGCGAGGACCGGCGCGCCGTCTTTGACGACGAGCGTGGGCGTCATGCTCGAGGTGGGGCGGGCGTTCGCGTGCGCTTCGTTCGGGTTCGTCGGAATGCCGAGCAGATGCGTGACGCCGTCGGCGGTGAAGTCGTCGAGCTGGTCGTTGAGCTCGATGCCGTCCTTCGGATTTACCGTCATCGAGCCGAAGGGACGGTTCACGGTGGTCGTCAGCGAGACGACGTTGCCGTCGGCGTCGGCAGTGACGATGTGATGCGTCCCGTGTTCGTTTTGGACGAAGTCGAGAAGCTTGTGGGTGTGGTCGAGCGTGATCGAACGTCGGCGCGCGGCGAGACGCGTCGCGGAAAACAACTTGCCGAGGTCTACCGGGGTGCGTTCCGGATCGCCGATGTATCGCAGGCGATCCGCGATGGCGCCGCGCGCCACTTCCGCCAAGAGATGCGCGTACGCTCCCGAGTGCGCGCCGAGCGGCTGCAACTCGGCCTTGGTGAGCATGGACAACGCTTCCACGAGCATCACGCCGCCCGCCGACGGCGGGGCCATGGTGTACACGTCATAACCTTCCCAGCGCACGTGAAGCGGTTCGCGCTCGATCGGGCGATATGCGGGGATTTCTTCCGCCGTCAGCGCGCCGCCCGCCGCTTGATTGCTCGCGCTCAACTCCGTGGGGATCGTTCCGGCGTAGATTGCGCGCGCGCCTTCGCGGGCGACCTTGTCGAGCGTCTTCGCGAGCGCAGGGTTTTTCACTCGCGCGCCCGCGGCTCGCGGTGTTCCCGCCGGTAAAAACAGATCCGAGAGCACGGGGTCGACTTTGAGCGCGGTGCTCATGAAGCCGATGATCGTGCTCAGGTGTTCGCTCACCAGGTAGCCCTCTGCCGCGACGCGTTCGGCGGGCCGCACCACGTCGGCCCAACGCTTCTTGCCGAACCGTTTGCTCAGTTCGACGAGGCCGGCGACTTCGCCCGGAACGCCGGTGAGCTTGCCGCGTTCACCGGGCGGCAATGGACGATGTTCGAACGCGGCGGGGTCGACGCCCTTGGGCGCTGTCTCGCGGAAATCGAGCGTCGTTGCTTTTCCGGTTTTTCCGTCCCACACGAGCGCGAATCCGCCGCCGCCCATTCCGCTCGACGAGGGGCTCGCCACTCCCGCGGTGAGAGCGGCCGTGATCGCCGCGTCCACCGCGTTGCCGCCCGACCGAAGGACACTCATGGCGGCGCGCGTCACGGTCTCGTTCTCGGTGGCCACTGCGTATCGAGCACCGCCCGCGTCCGCGTCGACGACCGGCGCCAGGAAAAACAGCGCGAGAACGGCGCTCAACGACCCCGCGCCAATGGCGAGTGCCTGGCGCGGGACCGGAGTCGCCGTGACGCGCGCCGCCCGCTCGGCGTTCTGCTGGCTGAATCGCACGGGGTGCTTTACGGATCGAGCCATGGGTAAAAGGATGCGCGCGCCTCGTTTCGAATAAAAGGTCTCTCGCGCGTTTCGAGTCGGCGATCTCGAAGAAAAAGGCGAACCGCCCCCTTCACCCTATTTGGAGCAGCATCATGCGTTTTCTCTTCGTGATGGATCCCGCTCAGAAGATGACCGCGGACAAGGATACGACGTTCGCGTTCATTCGCGGCGCGATGGCGCGGGGCCACTCGTGCCTCCACTGTCTTCCGACGGATATTTCGAACCTCGGTCCCGAGGTGTTCGCCGCGGCTCGTCCGGTCACCGTAAGCGCCGAGGCGCCGCATTCGACCCTCGGCGAAGAATCGTCGGTCGAGGTCTCCGCGCTCGACGCGGTGTTCATCCGAAAAGATCCGCCGTTCGACGGCGCGTATGGTCACCTCACGCGGCAGCTCGATCTCGTGAGGCACCGCGTCCTCGTCGTGAACGATCCGACGGCGATCCGCGACGCGAACGAGAAGCTCTACGCATTTCATTTTTCCGAGTTCATGCCGAAGTCGTTGGTCGCTTCCGATCCGAAGCGGCTCCTCGACTTCGTGAGCGAGGTCGGGGGACGCGCCGTCATCAAGCCGCTCGACGGTGCCGGCGGCGCGGGCGTCCTCGCGCTCTCACTCGACGATCGCAACACGCGGTCGATCGTCGACATCCTGACGCACGAGGGACAAGAGCTGGTCCTCGTGCAGGAATACCAACCCGCGGTCCGCGTCGGCGACAAGCGTGTGCTCTTGCTCGACGGTCAGCCGCTCGGCGCGATCTTGCGCGTGCCGCGCAGCGATGATCTGCGCGCGAACATCCACGCCGGCGGTCGCGTGGTCGCGACGGAGCTCACGCCCGGCGAACAACGCCTCGTCTCGGTCGTCGGCGCACGACTTCGTGAAGTGGGGCTCGTGTTCGTCGGGCTCGACCTGATCGGCGAAAAACTCATCGAAATCAACGTCACCAGCCCCACCGGTATTCAAGAGCTCGGCCGTCACACCGGCACGCAGCCCGAGCTCCGCGTCATCGAGTGGGTAGAGAAAAATCGAAAGAACGCGTGAGGTGCGTTAGGGCCAAGGGCCAAGAGCCAAGGCGAGAGCACTCGGGAAAGGGGCTGCCTCGCTGTCGCTCGCGTGCACCAGTTCTGATCGTCGCTTCGTCACGCGTCGCGGCTTGAGGGGGCGAAGGGCGTGGAGGGGTAGCACCAGAGTAACGCGCGCCCAGTGGGACCTCGTTCAACGACGATCCGCCGACGGCCGCGCCCGCTCAGGGAACCCCCAATAAATAAAGGGCCAGTTATCGAACCGCGAAAACGGCTTGGAACGACGCGGGGTTCGGCGCTCGAACGGGGCGCGAGGGAGACGCGGAGCCCGTCGCCGACGCCTGCTCGGAAGTTGGCCCGCACTGTCGACTGGTGGCGACCTGGCAAGATGTCGCAACGGTGTGAAGCCTGCTCGAGCGCTGAACCCCAGACGAAGAAGGGTCCGAAGACCCGCCTCCGGCACGTGTTGCTCGACCGTCGAATCTTGTCGCTGTGCGACGAGCACGCGCGCGCGGTGGAGCGCACCGGTGCGGAAACGCTCGACGAGCTTCGGGCCCTGTTTCAAGAACCCGATGGCGCGCGCTCGCGCGTGGATCGGCGTGCGCCGGTCGATCGGCGGATGTTCCCACCGCGCCCCGAGGGACGTCGTCGCGCGCCTTCGGGTCGGCGGAGCACGGACGCGGGTTAGCGCGCTCGGTCGTACTCAGCCGTCGCGGGTCCGATTGGCCTCGCGGTGCGCCGTCACGGCGCGCGACAGGAGCTGCTCGACGCGGGTCAAACTGAACGGCTTTTCGAGCCGCAAATTCGGCACCTGCGCGAGGAATCGCTCGGCCTCGGGTGAGTAAGCGTCGCCGGTCATGAAGATGAGGCGCTGCGCGCGCTCGGGGCGATTCAACTCGAGCGTGCAGTACACGTCGATACCGCTCAGATCGGGCATCACGAGATCGCAGAACACGACGTCGAACTCTTCGTCGCCGAGGAGCGCCTTCAAGCCGTCGCGACCGTTTTCGACCGATTTTACTTCGTGGTGCACTTCGAGCATCGCGCGGAGCGTGCTGCCGACGCCCGGGTCGTCGTCGATG